>JAUXCH010000246.1 GCA_030618975.1 Planctomycetia bacterium | reverse complement strand
GGATTTCCCCTATGCAAAAACTTGCGGAATTTGCGACCTCGATTGAGTCGCACCTTTCCAGGGGTTCCTCGCGTCGGCTGCCGGCGAGACGTCCGCCTGGGACGTCTCGGTCAAGTGGCTCGAGGGGCAACCGAAGAGCTCGCTTCCGCGCTTCGCCGAGGACTTCGCAGGCCTCGTGGCGTGCCGGTTGTGGCAGGAGTTCCTGCCCGACCGCCCCTCCCTCGAGATGGTGGACGACTGGATACGCGAGGGCTACGACGAGGAGACCCGACGGCCGGAAAGGGTGTGCGACATCTGGTGGAAGGTCTGGGAGTTCCTACGCCCGCGTCTCACGCCCGCGATGCGCCGCCGTGAGGACGTGGACGCGATGTATCTGGGCATGCAGTCGATTCTCAACTGGACCCAGGACTTCGCCCTCGCGCTGTACAACGAGTCCAACAGGGACGGGGCCTGGACGGAGCGGGGAATCGGCTACCTCCGCGAGCTTCTCGATCGCTTTCCCGACGACGACTGGCTCACGGCGACCAACACCCGATGCGATCTGGGGGAACTCCAGTTCATTGCCGGCCGAGCTACCGAGGGGGAAGACACGCTGCGAGCCGTCATTCACGAGTACCCCGACCGGGCGATCGGCTACTGCCGCCTCTCCGACGCGTTCTCGATGACGGACAAGCGTCAGGCGCTCGCGTTGCTGGAAGAAGCCCGGGACCGGCCCGTCAGCGACGCGCGCAAGTTCTTCCTCGAAGGACGGATCGAGGATCTTCAGAAGGACCTGCGGAAGGAGCGCGACGCGTAGGCACCGGAGGTGCGCGGGAGCGCCCACGTCGCGAGGAGCACGAACCTCGCGTTCAGGGACGCTCGTCCACGCCGCGCCCGAGGACCCTGGCGACGAAGTCCCGGGCGCTTCCGGGCCGCTCGAGGATCCGTTCGATGCGGGTGCGCGTGGCATCGACCCTGTCCAGGCGGGTGGCGGCTGCCTGCGTGTGGTCGTACGCGGCGAGCACGTCCGCCCCCGTGATCTCGTACCCGTCGCCCCGGACCAGCCCCTCCAGGGCGAGCAGGCCGGCCTCGACGGCGAAGGCCGGATCCTTGTCACTGAAGTCGCGGGCGGCCCGCGTCAGGGTCCGCGGGTCGCAGGACGCACGGCGTGCGAGAGCCAGCGCCTCGTCGAGGAGTCCCGCCGACTTGGCCGCGGCGAACCACTTCCCTTCCTCGCCCGGCGTATGGGCCGCGAGATCGGCGAGGATCTGGGCCGCCTCCTTCTCGGGGTAGGCCTTGCGCACGGCGCGGAACCAGGCGAGCCAGGTCCCGGCCTGGTGGGCGGGGAGGGCGTAGCGCCGGTAGGCCTCTTCCGAGAGGCCCGAGGACAGGAGGATCTCCTCGCAGAGCCGGCTGATCTCCCGGTCGTCGGCCCACGGGGAGCGGCAGGCCTCGGCGTACTCGATCGCCTCCGCCTTGCGGCCGAGCGCCGCCAGGGCCCGAACGCCCCACCGCTTGTAGGACCACAGGACGTCCCCGGCCACGAGTTCCAGGATCGACTCGTAGCGCCCCGCCCGGTCGAGGGCGGACAGGCACGCCTCGGTCCCCTGGAAGAACCCGCCGCCCCCTCGCTTCCCGACCAGGACCCGCCTCGTGAGCGCGAGCAGCTCCTCCGCCCAGGCGGAGGCGCGCTCCTTCGTGACGCACAGGTCTCCCCAGCAGGCGCCCAGGTTCTCGATGTAGGGGATCTTGTCGTCCTGGAAGGCCTGCCAGAGCCGCTCGAGCCAATCGTCGCGGGTTGCGGCGTCCGCATCGGCCTTCGCGATGAGGACCGCGAGGTCGGTCACGGCGTGGCGAACGGCCGTCCCGATCGCGCCAGACGAGGAATCCACCTGCTCGATGGCGGGCGAGACCCGCTCGAGAAAGAGGACGGCGCCCTCCGCCGCGCGGATCGGTTCCTTCCGCGCGACCTTCTTGATCTCGGAGACCGCGGCCTTCACGGACTTCACGGCCGGCGCCGAGCGCCAGCCGTAGGCGTGGCGTCGAAGCCGCCGGGCGAAGGCCCAGCCGGACTTCCCGGACTCCGTCATGTCGGTCTCCCGGTCGGGAACCCCGCCCGCGGTCGCTCTGGACGACGGGCAGAGGTACCACGGGAGCCCGCGGGCGTCTCCCCCCAGGGGGGATCTCACCCGGCGTCGCTCCCCCCCTTCAGGAACACGCAAGGCCTCTGCGGGACACCTCGCGTCGCGACACCGCGACGCCTCGATCTCGATGCACCGAGGTGCGGAAGGCAGGCGTCGACCCGAGTGGGAGGCACGGACATGCGCTGCACGTGGCATCCGATCCTGAACGTCCTCCTCTCCACGACCGTCGCCGTCGTGGTGGTCGGAGCGCATCACGCACTCACGGCGACCGAACCCCTCCCCGGCGGCGTCCCGGTCCCTTCGGCCGACGGCCGCCGGCTCGCGGATCTCGAACGACGCCTGAAAGGCATCGAGGGCGCCGAGCCGGCGCGGCTCCGCGGGCTGTTCGGCACAGAGGCGCTCGTCGAGCGCCTCGGGCGCATCGAGGACCGACTCGACGCCCTCGAGCGAGGCGCACCGGGCGGACGGGGGCCGCGCCTCGACCCGGACACCGAGGTGGCCGTCACGGCACCGGCGTCTGCCCCGACGGTCGAAAACGGCGAGGCGGTCGAAGAGCAGGCCTCACCGCTCACCGAGGACCAGGAACGGCGCGTCCGGGACCTGGCGGCAGGCGTGCTCCAGGGCCGCGAGCAGCTGCGAGCGGCGGGGGCCGTGCACCGGGCTCTCGAAGAGCTCGGCCTGGAGCTGACCTCCGAACGGGGGCAGCAGGTCGAAGAGGCGCTCGCGGCCCACCGCGACCGCGTGCACCGGACCCTCGAGGCGGCGCGGGCGGAAGGGCTCCCGCCGGACGAGGCCCGAGGTCGGGTCGGGCAACTCGACGGTCAGCTCCGGGAGGCGCTCGGGACCGTGCTCCCGGCGTCGGAGGCCGACTCCCTGACGCGCGTCCTCTCGACGCCGCCCGGTTCGCGTGCCGGCTCGGGCACGGCAAACCGGCCGGTTGGGGAGGCGCCCCTCCGCTGAGCTCCGCAGACGTCGGAGGACACCAGGGTCACCCCCGTCGTCTCCTCGAGCCGGATCTGACAGCGTCAGGGATCCGTGCCTCCCTCACGCAGGGGGATGCTGCCCAGCGGCAGGAACAGGGGCTGAGGCATCGGTCGAGCCTCGCTGCCTCCTTCCAGCACGTCGAAGGGCTCGAATCCGCAGCCCTCGTAGAAGGAGACGGCCTCCTCTTTCGCATCGACGACGACGCCGACGCATCCGAATCGTGCAGACATCTCGCGCGCCAGTTGCAGGGAGAACTCGAGGAGGAGCTCGCCGATTCCGATTCCCCGCGCAGCCCGGCTGCTCGCCATTCGTGCAATCCGCAAGACGGGCAGCGGATAGGTCGGAAGCTTCCTCCTGGCCTTCGCAGGCAAGTGCTCGATCTCGATGGAGCCCGGGGCGACCGTTACGAAACCCAGGATCGAGCTCCCCTCCGTGGCGACGTACGTCACGCCGACATGATGCTTGAACTGGTTCTGACCGGCGTACTTCCGGAAGAACCGGTCCAGATCGATGTTTCCGGAATCGAAACCGGAGCGATCGTCATGGTCTTCGAGAAGCCGGACGCGAATCCCGGTCATTTGGTAAGCAGTTCGTTCATCGTCTCGGTCGGAGGTGAGGGATTCGCGATCCTCTGCAGAAGACGCTCTCCCGTCTCGCGATCCACGACGATCCGCGGCGGCACGATCACATCAGCCGGCAACTCGTCGAGAGCCTGCAGGTGATGGCTGAGGGCCGCCTCGATGATCCGAGCCTTCTTGAGGCCCGTGGCGCGAGCCAGAAGCTCCAATCGAGACTTGATCGACGGGTGCACGACGGCGGAGATCTGGACGGTTCGGGGGCTCATGACATGCCTCTACGTTTCTGTAGTTGTTCCTAGAAAAATATAGCCGCAGGGCGGGGCTTTGGCAACCCTTCGTCGGCGACTCCACGCGGGCAAGCACCCGCGAACCTCGCCCGCTCGGCGCCTCGGCGCGAGTCCCCGCCGGATCCGCTCGCGTGGGCTACGGCGCGTCCGAGCGCCGGAGCACGCGCTCGGCGCGGAAGCGCGCCGGATCCAGGCCGTGCTTCCTCAGCTTGCCTTGCAGCGTGGTCGGCTTCAGCCCGAGGACGTCGGCAGCGCCGCCCGCGCCGTAGATGCGGCCCCCGGTCTCGGCCAGCGTCGAGGCGAGCAAGTCGCGGACGGCGGCGTCGAAGGTCGGCGTGGGTCGCGGCTCGCCCCCCCGGCCGCCGTCGATCGGCGCCGGCAGCGCGTCCGCGGCTTCGACCAGCCTCAGCTCGGGGCCGGGAGACAGCAGCAGGGCGCGCTCCAGGAAGTTCTCGAGCTCGCGGACGTTGCCCGGCCAGTCGCGGGCCGTGAGGTTCGCGATCACGGGTTCCGACACGCGCGGGGGCTTGCGGTGCATCCGGGCGGCGTGGCGCAGGGTCAGGTGCTCGGTCAGGGGTCGGATGTCTTCGGGGCGCTCGCGCAGGGGCGGAACGCGGATCGGGAACACGTTCAGGCGGTAGTAGAGGTCGGTCCGAAAGCTCCCGTCCTGCGTCATCCCCTCGAGGTTTCGGTTCGTCGCGGCGACGACGCGCACGTCGACGTCCACGGCCTCCGTACCGCCGAGCCGGTGGATGCGTCGCTCGGCCAGGGCACGGAGCAGCTTCACCTGGACCGGCAGGGGCGCGTCGCCGATCTCATCGAGGAAGAGCGTGCCGCCGGCGGCCTGCTCGAACTTCCCCGCCCGCCGCCGGCCTGCGCCGGTGAACGCGCCGCGCTCGTGGCCGAAGAGCTCGCTCTCGATGAGCGTCTCCGGGATCGCGCCGACGTTCACGACCACGAAGGGGCCGTTCGCCCGGGCCGAGAGCTCGTGCACGAGCCGCGCCACGCCCTCCTTGCCGGCACCGGTCTCGCCGCGGATCAGCACCGTCGACTCCGACGTGGCCACCGCGCGCACACGCGAGATCGTATCGAGCATGGCCGGGCTCTCGGCGACGTAGTAGCTGTGGTCCTCCGCCGCCCGCGTCTCCCGGATCTGGTCCTTCAGCAGCTCGTTTTCCCGGTGGAGGAGCGCGTTCAAGCGCTGCACCTCGGTGACCAGCAGGCTGTTCTGGAGCGCGATGGTCACGAGCCTGGCGATGCGCCCGGCCGGCTCGATCCAGGCGGTGGCTGCGGCGCCGCCTCCCCGGTGGGCGAGGTCGAGCGTGCCGAGAACGCCCTGATCCATGCAGAGGGGGAAACAGACGAGCGTGCGGTAGCCGGCCCGCCCGAGCAGGGCCTCCTCGCGAAAGCGGGGGTGGTCGGGATCCAGGTCGGCGAGGACGACGGGCTCCCGCGTCGCCGCGGCCTCTCCGAAGGCGGATCCGGGCAGGGGGACACGAGCCCCCGGGAGGTGTCCGGCGCCCGTCGGATCGCGGACCAGGAGCAGCTCGGCCTGGCCGGGATCGTCGGGGAGGATTCGCCGGATGCTGACGCGTTCGACGCCGAAGCGCCGGTGGAGGAGGTCGGCGATCCGTTCGAGGACCTGCTCCAGGTCCAGGGTGGAGAGGATCGTCGTGACGGCCTCTTCGAGGATCTCGAGCGACGATGTGGACGTCGGGGCGATGCCGGAGGATCCAACCATGGAGCGTTGAATACCCATTTCTCGTTGGAGCGAGCAACGAAATCCGGGTGCGCCGCGCGGTTTCTCCAGCTCAACCCGTACGAAATGGGGCTCCGGGAGTTGGCCTCTCCTGTGCAATGCCGCTGTGCGGCGGGTGGACCCTGCCGGGAACCCAAGGAGACCGAATCGATGCACAAGGACCGGACGAGAGCCATCCTCCTCTTCGTCGTCGTGATCGCCTTCACCATCCTCATCCTGGGCGGGATGGGGATCGCGAAGCACAAGCCGCCGATTCCCGGCCAGGTCGTCGATCCGGACGGCGCCGTGGTGTTCACCCACGACGACATCCTGACGGGTCAGAAGTACTACCTCGCCCGCGGCGGCCAGCACGTCGGCTCGGTGTACGGACACGGCGCCTATCTCGCTCCGGACTGGACGGCCGACGCCCTCCATCGCACCGCGCTCGTCGCGGCCGGGCTCGCCGCCGGCCGGACGCCCGCCGACGCGGGGCGCATGACGCAGGAGGAGCTCGAGGCCCTCGACGTGGGCGAGCGCGGTCGCATCGAGGCCCTGGTCGCCAAGGAGCTGCACACGAACCGCTACGACGCAGCCTCCGACACGCTGACCCTGTCCCCCGGCCAGGCGGCCGCCTTCCCGGCTCTCGTGTCCTACTACACGACCCTGTTCACCGAGGGGAACGACGCGATGTCGATCCGCCCGGGCATGGTCGACTCGCCCGAGAACGGGCGCGCCATGACGGCGTTCTTCTTCTGGACGGCGTGGACCGCGTCCACGAACCGCCCCGACGTGGACTACAGCTACACGGCGAACTGGCCGTTCGACCCCCTGGCCGGCAACCGCCCGCTACCGGGCGCCGTGACCTGGTCCATCGTCTCCGTGCTGCTGCTGATCCTGGGCATGGCCCTCGCGATCTTCTTCTACCTCCGCATGGGAAGCGACGAGGAGCCGGTACAGCTGAAGCCGCTCCCGACGCCGAACCCGACCCCGAGCCAGCGCGCCACGCACAAGTACTTCGTGGTCGTGGCGCTGCTCTTCCTCGTGCAGGCGATTCTCGGTTCCATCACGGGCCACTACGCGGTCGAGGGGAACCGGTTCTACGGCATCGACACCAGCGACGTGATTCCCTACGCCGCGTCCCGCACGTGGCACGTCCAGCTCAGCGTGTTCTGGATCGCGACGGCCTGGCTCGCCACGGGCCTCTTCCTGGGGCCCTTCGTCTCGCGGTTCGAGCCCAAGGGGCAGCGCCTCCTCGTCAACGTGCTCTTCGGCGCCATCCTCGTCGTCGTGGTCGGCGCCCTGGGCGGAACCTGGGCCTCGATCGCCGGAAAGTTCGGCGGGGACGGATTCCTCTTCGGCCACCAGGGCTACGAGTACATCGAGCTCGGGCGCATCTGGCAGATCGGTCTCATCGCGGGGATGCTCATCTGGTGGGCGCTGCTCCTGCGCGCGCTCATGCCTGC
>JAUXCH010000303.1 GCA_030618975.1 Planctomycetia bacterium | reverse complement strand
CCACCCCGGGGACGTCGCAGGCCAGGGTCACGTCCACGGCGACGCCGATGTCGGGATTCACGCCGTAGGCCGCGACGGTCGCGCCGCGGATCCCGATCTCCTCCTGGGCGGTCATGACGGCGTAGACGTCGTGGGCCGGGGCCGCGGCGCGCTGGAGGGCACGGATGATCGTCCACATGGAGACACGATTGTCGAGCGCCTTCGACGTGGCCACGTCGCCCCAGTGCTCGAAGCGCTGCCAGAGGGTGACGGGCGTCCCGACTTCGACCTCCTGCTTGACTTCGGCCACGGGCAGCCCGAGATCGACGAAGAGATCGTCGAGCGTCGGCATCTTCTTCTTCTCGTCGTCGGTCATGATGTGGATGGGCTTGGTCCCGATCAGGCCCGTGAGCATGCGGGTCTTCCCCTTCACGAGCACGCGCTTGGCGATGAGCGTCTTCGGGTCGAACCCGCCGGCGGGGTTCAGTCGGAGGAAGCCCTTGTCGTCGACGTAGCGGACGAGGAAGCCGATCTCGTCCATGTGGCCGGCAAGCATGATCTTCTTGCGCTCGCCCTCCGGAAGGCGCCCCCGCTTGAACGCGATGAGGTTGCCCATCGCGTCCACCTCGATCCGATCCACGAGCGGCTCGAGCTCGCGGCGGCAGATGGTACGGATCTCGTCTTCGAATCCGGGAGGCGCGAAGGCCTCGGTGAGCTCCTCGAGCAGATCCATGTCGACTCCCTGGGCTTGGCGGTGAGACGGCCTGACGGTGAGAGGGAATCGTACGGTTGGCGGCGCGCCAGGTCGTCAGGCGGCCGAGGGCCCGCCGCGGAGGCCGTGCCGCGACCTGCGGGCCGGCCTTGCGCCGACCTCCGGCGGTCCTACCCTGACGGTCTGCCTCGCGGCCGCGGGGACTCGAGATCCGCCGGGAGGGACCCCATGTCGACCCATCTGCCGTCCGCTGCCGGGCAGGCGCTGCGGGTCCGCTTCGTCGGGTCGCCCGCGTTCCACAATACGCTCAGAAGAACCGTCGACCGCTACTTCCGGATGACGCACACGTCGGCCCACGGCAACCTCAGGATGTACGTGAAGACGGCGATCGTCGTGGCGTGGACAGTGGCTTCGTACGTCCTGCTGGTCTTCGTCTGCGACGCGTGGTGGCAGGCGGTACCCCTGGCGATCTCGTTGGGCTTCGCGACGGCCGCCGTGGGCTTCAACATCCAGCACGACGGGAACCACGGCGCCTATTCCCGCAACAGTTGGGTGAACCGGATCATGGCCACCACGATGGACATGATCGGGGCGAGCTCCTACGTGTGGTCCCGGAAGCACAACACCCTCCACCACACGTACACGAACATCGACGGCCGCGACGACGACATCGCCGTCGGATCCCTCGCACGCCTCTCGCCGCACCAGGAGCGCCACGTCCTGCACCGGTTCCAGCACCTGTATCTCTGGTCGCTGTACGCCTTCCTGCCGATGAAGTGGCAGTTCTTCGACGACTTCTACAACGTCGCGACCGGTCGGATCGGCGACACGCGCATGGCGCGTCCCAAGGGCTGGGACCTGGTCGTCTTCGTGGCCGGCAAGGCGTTCTTCTTCTTCTTCGCCCTGGTCCTGCCCATGCTGCTCCATCCGTTCTGGGTGGTGATCGGCCTCTACGCGCTGGCGTGCTTCGTCCAGGGTCTGGTGATCAGCGTGGTCTTCCAGCTGGCCCACGTCGTCGAGGAAGCGAGCTTCCCCGAACCGGATCCCGAGACGGGGCTGCTGGAGACGTCCTTCGCGGAGCACCAGCTGAAGACCACCGTCGATTTCGCGCGGGGCAACCGGTTGGTGTCTTGGTTCGCGGGCGGCCTCAACTTCCAGGTCGAGCACCACCTGTTCCCGCGGGTCTGCCACGTCCACTACCCCAAGATCGCGCGGCTGGTCGAGCGCGCCTGCCGGAAGGCGGGGATCGAGTACCACGCGAACCCGTCCGTCCGCACGGCGCTCGTCTCCCACTACCGCTGGCTCAAGACGATGGGGCGGCGTCCCGCTACCGCCGCTTGACGCGGAGGGTCAGCTCGGTCCGCTCGCCGGGAGACAACGTGATCCACTGCGAGTGGGGCTCGTAGCCTTCCATGAACCTCGGATCGACGACGAGGCGGACCCGGCCCGGGTCGACTCGCTGATCTACGACACCGTTCTCGACGACCAGGGTGCGAAGGAGATCGGGCCCCTTCAGCAGGAGGGTGCCTTCCTTCACGGGCGACCCGTCCGTCTCCACGACCGTCACGACCAGCCGGCTCAACCGGTTCATGGAGACGGCGAGACGCTCCGTCGTGCCGGCGCGTAGTCGGAACCGCTTCGACCAGGTCTCGCTGTACCCGTCCGCCGCGAGCCGCACCCTCCCGGACATCGGTGTGAGCTCGAAGCGATGGACGCCGTCCGCAGCGACGTCGTAGCCGCTCGGCGTCACTTCGGTGAACGTGCGGCCCTCGTCCCAACCCACGATGCTGCAGTGCGTGATGGGCTTCCCCGTCCCGGCGTCCGTCACGTGGACCTCGAGGACGGCGACGCGCGGCGTCTCCGCGTTCGGAGAGCCGGAGGCGGGCACGGGCGCGGGATCGACCGTTTTGCGAGGGCGTCCGTCGCATGCGACGAGCAGGAAGAGGGGCAGGACGAGGGGAAAGACGATCCACAGGCGACGTGTCATGCCGACCTCCGGGCTGCGAAGGTACACCGGATCGGACGCGGACCTGCCGGCGGCGCGTCCACGCGAGGTGACGGACCGGTGACGACGCGCTCCGACGGGGTGGGGGCCGTCCGGATCCCCGTCGGTACGATCCTCCGCCAGCCAGATCGTGGAGAGTCCCGATGCGCACCGCCTGGTCTTCCTTTTCGTTCGCGCTCGTCGCTCTGCTTCTCGGCGCCCCGGCGACGGCCGACGAGGTCGTGCTGCGTAGTGGCGAGGTGCTCGTCGGGCAGCCTGCGATCGAAGGACAGACGCTTCGGCTCGTCCTGCCGAGCGGCGAGACGCGGACGTTTTCGCTGAGCTCCGTCGAGCGCATCCGTCACGACCCGGGCGTGGCGCCGGTCGCGCACGGGCTCACCGTGGACGCCGCCGCGCCGCCGCCTCCGCCGCCCCCTCCGCCGGTGGGCGGCACCGTCGAGCGCATGGGCGTGGCGCCGGCCGCGCTGCCGCAGTCGGTTCCGCCCTGCGCGGCGCCCTGCGACCCGTGCCCGCCCGACCCCTGCGAGGATCCGTGCGACGCGTGCAAGTGGGACGGCCCGTGGTCGCTGTCGATCGGTCTCGCCTGGACCCAGGCCGGCGGCAACAGCGACTCGCTCTCCTTCAAGGCCGACTTCGAGGTGACCTACGACCTGGCTCCCTGGAGGTGGGTGACGAAGGGGTTCTACGTCTACGCCCAGACCGACGGCGTGACGAACACCAACCGCTTCTTCCTCGAGAGCCAGGTGGACCGCAAGTTCTCCGGTTGCTGGTACTGGTTCGCCAAGGGCTCCTACGACACGGACTCGGCGGCGGATCTCGACTATCGCGTCATCGGCACGGGCGGCATCGGGACGTCGATCCTCAAGGGCCCGTCCTACGAGCTCCGGGGCGAGGTGGGCGCGGGCGTCACGGCGGAGCAGCGCACCCTCACGCCCGAGACCGTGGATCCCTCCGCCTACCTGGGCCTCGACTTCGAGAAGGAGTGGGACAAGGCCGGGCGCCTCGTGCTCGACTACGACTTCCTCCCGAACCTGAACGACTTCGACCTCTCCCTCATGCGCTTCGAGGCGAAGTACGAGCTGCCGCTTTCGACCTGCCTGAGCTTCCGCATGGGACTCAGGCTCGACTACCAGCTCGAGCCGATCCAGGAGGGCGTGGACGAGCTCGACTGGCTCCTCTCCGCGGGTCTGGGCGTCTCGTTCTGACTCCCGGGGCAGGGTTCCCGCGACGAGGCCCTTGCCCTGCCCACCCTCTCTCGCTTCAGTAGGGGCATGCAGGGGAAGCGAATCGCCCAGTACGAGGTCCTCGACACGCTGGGGGTCGGGGGCATGGGGACCGTCTACCGGGCGCGGGTGGCCGAGGGCGGGCACGGGCTGCGCGTCGGCGACCAGGTCGCGCTCAAGGTCGTTCACGCCCAACTGCTGGAGCAGCCGGGCTTCTTCAAGCGTTTCCTCCGCGAGGCCCAGATCGGCCGGCAGGTGAAGCACGAGAACGTCGTGCAGACGTACGACTGCGACGCGCTGCTCGTCGACGGCCGACAGCAGCACTACCTCGTGATGGAGCTCGTCGAAGGGCAGACGCTCCGCGGTCTCGCGGACGAGCTGGGCACGGTGCCCGAGGAGCTGTGCCGGCACATCGGCCGCGAGGTCGCGCGGGGCCTCACGGCGATCCACGCGGTCGGCGTCGTGCACCGCGACCTGAAGCCGGAGAACGTGCTGATCACGAAAGATCACGAGGTCAAGGTGATGGACCTCGGAGTCGCGCACCTGCAGGACGACTTGAGCCGGCTGTCCCGCACCGGCGCCTTCATCGGCTCCCTCGAGTACGCCGCGCCGGAACAGTTCCGGGACCGGGGCGGCGGGGTGGACGCGCGCGCCGACCTGCACGCCCTGGGCGTGGTGCTCTACGAGCTGTCCACCGGTCGGCACCCGTTCCGCTCCGACGATGCGCACGAGACGCTGCGCAACGTGCTCGAGGGGGACATCCGGCCGGCCGGCGAGATCAACCCCGAGCTGAGTCCGTGGTTCGAGGAGGTCGTCCGCACCCTGACGGCGCGCGAGCCCGACGACCGCTTCGCGTCCGCCCAGGCGCTCCAGGAGGTGCTCGAGGCCGGAGAGCCCTCGCCCTGGTGGCAGGAGCGGGCGCAGGCCTTGCGGGCGAAGCGGGAGCGGCCGCTCCGTCGCATCCGGATGCCGCGCGACACCGCGCTCTACGGGCGCGAGGACGACCTCGCGAGGCTCCAAGCGGCCTACGAGAGCGCCAGGTCGGGTCAAGGCCGGGTCGTGCTGATCGAGGGCGAGGCCGGAATCGGCAAGACCCGCCTGGTGGACGAGTTCGTCGCGCGCCTGCGCCACGCGGGCGAGGACGTGAACTTCCTCTTCGGCTCCTACCCCCCGGGCGGCGCGGCCACGGCTGCCGGCGCGTTCTCCACCGCCTACCGGGAGCAGTTCGGCATCGAGGGCCTGGAGGTGACGCTCGCGACGTACGTGCGGGACACGCCGCTGCTGATCCCGGCTTTCGCGGCCCTGCTACGTGGCGACGCGTGGCCCGCGGGCCAGGAGGCGCTGACCAAGGACTCGCTCCAGACCGTCTTCGTGCACGCGACGCGAGCGCTGGCCGAGGAGCGGCCGACGATCGTCCTGATCGACGACCTCCACTTCGCCCCCGAGGCGGGACGGGCCCTGTTCTCCGCGCTCGCCGCGGCCGTGCCGGAACAGGCCGTGCTCCTGATCGGCACCATGCGTCGCGGCGTCTCGGAGAGTTGGATCTCGAGCACGACGCGCCTCGATCACGTCTCGCAGATCACGCTCCCGCGGCTCGGCCCCAAGGACCTGGCCCGACTGCTGGAGGAGGCCTTCCAGTCCAAGCGCCTGGCCGGGGAGCTGGACCACCTCGTGTCGGTCAAGTCCGACGGCAATCCCTTCTTCGCGTTCGAGATCATCCGCGGCCTGCGGGAAGGCAACTTCATCGCGCAGCGGGCCGACGGCACCTGGATCTCGACCGGTGAGATCGAGGATCTCGAGGTGCCGTCCTCCGTGCTCGATCTCGTGGACGCCCGCATGGCGGGCCTGACCGAGGAGGAGCGGGACCTCCTGGACCTCGCGTCCTGTTGCGGCTTCGAGTTCGACCCGTGCCTCGTCGCGGACGCGATCGGGTTGCCGAGGATCCCCGCGCTCAAGGGCTTTGCGAGGATCGAGCGCCGTCACCGGCTCGTTCGCACCGCCGGCCACCTGCACGAGTTCGATCACCACCAGATCCAGGAGGCGCTCTACAGGCGCCTCATGCCCCAGCTCAAGAAGGAGTACCACGCGGCACTCGGCGTCGCGCTGGAGGCGCCGGCCGCGGCGGCGGGCGGCGCGCCGACCGCGCTGGACGGTCCGACCCGCGTCGACCTCTGCGAACACCACCTGCGCGGCAGCCGACCCGAGCGAGCCGTTCCCCACCTGGTGCTCGCGCTCCACCACCTGGAGGAGGGCTACCTGAACGACCAGGCCATCCGGCTCGCCGACCGCGCCCTCGCCTTCCCGGACCTCCTCGCAGGTGCCGAGCGCGCACGCGTGCTCCTCGAGAAGTGCAAGCGCCTCGACATCCTGGGGCGGCGCGAGGAGGAGGCGGCCGCCGTGGAGGAAGCCTGCGCGCTCGCGGCGTCGTCCGCCGACCTCCGTCTCCAGGCCCGGGCGCTCCAACACCTGGGCGGGCACCAGCGGCTCGTCGGCATTATTCGCCATTTCCCT
>JAUXCH010000524.1 GCA_030618975.1 Planctomycetia bacterium | reverse complement strand
GATGGACTCGAAACCACGGACGGCGAGGCAGCGTTCGTCTTCGACCGAGACCTGTTCCCGGGCTACGGTTGGATGTTTCCGATGGCGGGCGGAGGCGCGAATGTCGGCGTCGGAATCCTGTCGGAAACACGCAACCGCTACCACATCAGCGTACCTGGGCTGTTCGATACCTTCGTCCGGAAACTGCGACGGCTGCATCCCGGTTGTCGCGCGATCCGCCTCGCATCGAAGCCGCTCGGTGGGATCGTGAAGACCTACGGTGGCAGTGGGCCCAACCACTTCGACGGTGGCATTCTCGTCGGTGATGCCGGCTGCTTCGTGGATCCGATGACCGGTGAAGGCATCACACCCGCCGCTGAGTCGGCGCTGCTCGGAGCCGGGGTGATCGTGGATGCGCTGAGCCGAGGCAGAATGGACGCTGGCTTTCTGTCGGCGTACGAGCGAAGGTTCCGTGCGTACTTCGATCCGTCGATGCGCTACTTGGACTTCGTCGCCTGCATGATGCGCAATCAGCACTTTCGGGAGTTCTGGCTCAGTGTGGTCGCGCGTGGTTGCGGGCTGGCGATGCGCGATCGCACGTTTGCACGGCTCAGCGGTGCGGCGTTCGGCGGGCTCGAGGTGCGCCCCCTGGACATCGTCGCCCGCATCTGGGCGAAGGGTGCGGGTCGGTTGGTCTTCGACAGCGCACGGCTCGCCACCGGACTCCTGTCCGGCCGGGTGCCGGCAACGTCCGGCGTCGCGGACATGGCGCGGTGGCACGCCGGCTGGTGGGCTTCTCTGGCTGCGGATCCCGTATGGCACGCGCGGTGGATGGCGGATGTGGGCGCGAAGTGGATTCGTCTCTTCGGGACCACACGGCTCCGGGACCCGCGCGTTCGGGGCCCTGTCCAACTTCGCTTGACTCCGGCTACCGGGTCAGACTGAAAGTTTCCGCGTGTTCCGAACGAGATCGATCAAGACGTCGGGTGATCGCGCGGCGCGGGATGCCTCCGCTTCCGCCTCCGCCGCGATCGTGTCCAGATAACCCTCGGCAGCCGGGAGCGAGGCCTGCATCCCCGCGAGCAGCTGCTCGAGCCCGGCCGGCGTCGGCTCGCGGAAGTGAAGTGCCATCTCGGGATCCCGGATCGTAATCGCGGCCGGTAGCGTCAGGATCCCGTCGCGAAGATCTTCCTCGCCGCCTCCCCCGAGAGCCAACGTACCTCTCACGTCTCCGACGTCGTCACAGCCGTGGTACAGCATCCCCAGCAAATGCCCGAACCTGCGCAGCGTCTCGTCGCCCGTACCGAGGCAGGCGCACGCCTCGAACATGCTGCCCGTGTCCTCGCCGGCGATCATCCGCCAGTCCTCGATCCCGAGCGGATGCCGCCGCAGACGCCACTGGAGGATTTCCGCTGCCGCCAGGCGTCGGAACAGTTCTGCAACTCGGCGTATGGCGAACGCGTTCTTGTCGACGAGCTCGTATGCGTCGGCCGCGACGTACCCAGACGCCATGAGAGCGGGCAACATTCCGAACCGGCAGTGCAGCGTCAGCTTGCCGCGGCGATAGCGAGAGCGATCGAGGATGTCGTCGACGATGAGGGAGACGTTGTGGACCATCTCGATGGCGGCAGCCGCCCGGATCGGCGATGGACCGCTGGGTGCATCCGACATGGCGGCGTGACACGCGAACAGCGTGACGGGGCGGAAGTACTTCGAGCGACCGAGGAACTGCCACGCCAACAGCGGCTTCATTTCCTGGTTGCTGCCCTCCACCCAGGCTTGGAGGAACGTCTTGAGTTGGTCGAGCTCCTCCTCGAACCCCTCCGCCATGACGAGGCCTGAAGACGCGGCGCTCGAGGGGGGATCTTCAGCCACCGGACTTCTGGGCTCAGTCCTTTACCCGGGTGGCACGCCTCGGACGCTTGGCGGTTCCTCGCTTCTTCGCCTTGCGTTTCGCAGAGGCCGCCTTCTTGGCTGACTTCTTCCGCGGGCGCTTCTTGGCGGCCTTCTTTGCAGCTTCCGCCTTCTGCTCCTCGATCCGGTCCAACTCCTCGATGAACCGCGTTGCGGTGTTGCGCGGAATCTCGGTCATCGCTCGAATGCTGGCGCGTCCCGCATCGACCAGCTCGAGCAACACATCCTTCGTCTCCTGGTCTTCCGCGTTGAATGTCGACAGGCTCTTCGTGGCCGACTGGACGAACACGGAAGTCTGCTCGATCCACTCGGTCCAGAAACTGATCCCTGCCTTGAGCGCGGCGAGCTGCACCTCGACGGCGTCTGCGAGTAGGCGGCGAAGGGCTTCTTCTCGGCTCTGCTCTGTCTCTTCTGTCTCTGCCATCCTGAAACTCCCACTTCGCTATGGGCCGAGGCAACGCATGGAATGATCCTGCGGAGGTCCGGCTCGTGCAACAGGTTTTGCTCTCGGCGTCCGAAGTCGCCTGAAGGTCGTAAGTGGTGTTGCGTAGGGGGTTTGCACCTCTGGGCGCGGTCCTCGGGTTGCCAGTCGTGAGGTCATGATTCCCGAGAAAGTGCCGAATTCTGGCGTTTCGGCGGGTGTGTCCCGGTATTCGGCATCTTCCGTGGGAGTTCTCGACGCCCACGACACTCGATCGCCCCTCCGTCGGCTTCTCCTCACCCGCGCTCGCGCCACCTGCGGGGATGAAGCCGCAGCGGGGGCACGGGATCTACGTCTCGGTACGGATCAGCCGTCGACCTCGAGATTCCCGTGTCGCCGTGCTCCGTCTGATCCGCCCTGACACGGGGACTACACCAGCTCGTTCGCCAACTCTCCGAGCAGCGCGCCGCCGTCGCCCTGCCATGCTGCGCCGTGCATGCAGGCCAGCACCCGAGGGCGCGTGTCGATGAGCTTGTCGAACAGAGAGCGAGCATTCTTGGTGTGCGAGTAGTAGTCGAAGGCCTGCAGCATGGCGATCGACGGACCGAGGATGTCCCCTTCCGTCAGCGGCTCGTGGTCGGCGCCCCCCTGGGTGAACAAGTCGCCACACAACAAGGTCTTGGTGTTGGACTCGAAGAGGAACCCGCACTCCCAGCCATGCGGCAGGTGCGGCGCGTCGAGCCAGCGCACGCAGTGTTGCCCCAGCACGACCTCCTCGCCGTCGGCGAGTGCTCGCGGCGGCCTGTCGGCCACGTCGTTGATCGACGTCATCGCGGCAATGCGTCCGCACAGGGGGGCAGCGTCCGGTGCGACGGCGAGGAACTCGTTGAGCGCGCCGCATTCATCCGCCTCGAAGTGCGAGAAGGCGATGTGGCGAAGCCGCTCCAGCGGCAACACCCTCGTCACCGCGGCGCGCACGAGCGGAAACAGCTTCCGCGGGCCGGTGTGGAAGAGCAGCGGCTCGTCGTCGGCAATCAGGTACTGGTTGAAGGTGAATCCGCCGGGAATCTCCTCCGGCGGAATCGGGGTGCTGATCCGGTAGATGCCGTCGGCAATCTCGTCGACGCGGGTAGGCGTGTCCAGATTGTTGCGCAAGACGATCTCCAAGGCGTGCAATCGCGATTGACGATGCCGCGACGGTTCCACTATCCCACGCCAGGCACCATGCCTTCAGGACTTCAGCCTCGCGTTCTCCCGGGGAGGGACGCCCGTTCCCCGATCTCGAGTGCCATACCGTCGGCCACGCAAGGCGACCGCGGCAATGGCGACCGCGGCAGCACAACAGCTACCTCGGATCCGCCTCGACCCTGCCGCGCGCCTCCCCCTGGCGGGCGGATTCGTCGTGCGATCGAGCGGCCGCGTCGTTTGGATCCTCATGAGGTCGGAGATCGCCTGCCTGGCCGGGATCCTGCTGCTCTGCGGTTGCCGCGTACCGCTCACCGACCTCTTGCCGGCGCACCCCGCGGCACCGGAAGAAGCGTCGGAGGCGACGCAGCCCGCCGCCCCGGCGCTCGGGGTCGGCGCCGCCCCCGGTGGCAAGCGCGGCCCTGGCGGCTTCGTATCCCGGGGCTCGGCGCGCAACTTCTACGCCGCAGCCGGCGGGCGCCTTTGGTACTACATGAACAACTACTACTGGGTCTCCCCGACGACGCGCGTCGACGACCTGTGGATCAAGACCGAGGTCGTGGAGGAGTTTCACGACCTTCGGCGCTGGCCGGACGGCGCGACCGTGTCAGGACCCGAGCCGAAGGTGACGGTGGAGTACTGGGAGGTCGGGTCCAAGGGGCGAAGCGTGCGCCTGGACAACCACAAGGACTTCTGTCTCCTTTCGGACCAGTACACGGCCGGTGCGATCGTCGTCCAGGTGACGTTGACGTTGGGCCGCCTGGTGGTCAGGGACGCGAGGGACCGGTGGGGCCGTCCGCGGGACGCGTACGTCCTGGAGTCGCGCAACTACTCGGGCGGCGGCGGCATCG
>JAUXCH010000743.1 GCA_030618975.1 Planctomycetia bacterium | reverse complement strand
TTCGCGAAGGTCCGGGAGCTGGCCGAGTCGTACGGCGCGGGACCCGGCGTCTGGCTCTCGCCCTGGGGGGGCTACGGGAACCCACGGAAGGCACGTCTCGCCGCCGGCAAGGCCGCCGGCTACGAGACGACCGACGCGGGCTTTGCGCTGTCGGCGCCGAAGTACTACGCCCGCTTCCGCGAGATCTGCCTCGAGATGGTCACGAAGTACGGGGCCAACCACTTCAAGTTCGACGGCGTGCGCCGCGGCGGCGGTCGCTACCCGGGCAGCGCGTTCGGGAGCGACTTCGAGGCGGCGCTCGCGCTGATCGCGACGCTGCGGGACGCACGGCCCGATCTCTACGTCAACCAGACCACGGGCACCTGGCCTTCGCCGTTCTGGCTCCTCTTCGCAGACTCGATCTGGCGCGGCGGCTACGACCACGAGTTCCTGGGGGTCGGGTCGAAGCGCCAGCAGTGGATCACCTACCGCGACGCGAAGACCTACGAGAACGTCGTGCGGGGAGGACCGCTGTTCCCCCTCTCCTCCCTGATGCTCCACGGCGTCATCTACGCGAGGCACGCACGGGGGCTGAAGGACGATCCCGAGGGCGATCTCCGCGACGAGATCCGAAGCGCGTTCGGGTGCGGGACGCAGCTGCAGGAGCTCTACGTCACGCCGTCGCTCCTCACCGAGCAGAACTGGGACGACCTGGCCGCGTCGGCGACGTGGGCGCGAGAGCGGGCCGAAGTGCTCCTCGACGTGCACTGGGTCGGCGGCTCGCCGGCCGGGCTGGCCGTCTACGGGTGGGCGGCGTGGTCGCCCGGGCGAGGCACCCTCACCCTGCGGAATCCGGCGGACGAGGCCCAGCCCGTCGACCTCGACGTCGGACGGCTCCTGGAGCTGCCGCCCGGGGAGCCCGTCCGCTGGCGGCTGGAGAGCCCCTACGAGGATCAGCGCGTGCGGACGCTCGAGCTGGTCGGCGGGACCGCGACGGAGGTCGTCCTGGAGCCGTTCGAGGTGCTCGTGTTCGACGCGCGACCGACGCCGTAGGGCACCCCCCTGAGCATGCCACCGGAGGTCATTCGAGGACGGACGATCGCGCCGAGCGTCCCGACCGACCTGGAAGCCTGCCTCCTGCGATGCCTCGCGAAGGACGCGGCCGATCGATCCGCGGCGGCGGGAGACCTCGGCGAGACGCTCTGCGCCTGCGAAAGCGCCGAAGCCTGGACCCGCGAGGACGCGGAACGCTGGTGGGAGGTCCACGGGACGGCCCTGTCGAACGGCCGGGAGGCCGAGAGGAGCGGGTAGTCTTCCCGCTCCCATGACGACTCGCGCCCTCCGCGTCCTGCTCCTCCTCGCGCTGCTCCTCGGCGTCGCCCGCGAGGGGACCCGAGCCGGGGACCCCTCGAACGGGAGCCGCCCGAACATCCTGTTCGTCCTCGCGGACGATCACGCCGTCCGCGCTGTCGGCGCCTACGGGTCGCACCTCAACCGGACACCTCACATCGACCGGCTCGCCACCGAGGGCGTCCTCTTCGAGCGCGCGTACTGCGGCAACTCCATCTGCGCGCCGAGCCGGGCTTCGTTCCTGACGGGGCTCCACAGCCACGCGCACGGTCTCCGCACGAACCAGGACCGGTTCGACCCGTCGCAGCCGACCTTCGCGTCCCTGCTCCAGGAGGCCGGCTACGCGACGGCCCTCGTCGGCAAGTGGCACCTGAAGTGCCGCCCCGAGGGTTTCGACCACTGGCAGGTCCTGCCCGGCCAGGGGGCGTACTACAACCCCGACTTCCTGAGTCCGGCCGGGAAGAGGCGCCACCCCGGCTACGTCACGGACGTCACCACGGATCTGGCGCTGGACTGGCTGAAGTCCAGAGAAGGCGAGGACGCCCCCTTCCTGCTCCTCTGTCACCACAAGGCGACCCACCGGACCTGGGCACCCGGCCCCGACCACGTGGCGGATCTCGACGAGTGCACGCTGCCCGAACCTGCCTCGTTGTTCGACGACTACGCGAACCGCAACAGCCTGCTGCCGAAGAACGAGATGACCATCGCCCGGCATCTCATGGACGACTACGACCTGAAGCTCGCGGGCTCGAAGAGACCGGACGCGCTCGGCCGCCGGTTCGCCAACCCGGAACCGGGGCGGATGTCGCCGGCGCAGCGGAAGCGTTGGGACGCCGCCTACGGGCCTCGAAACGACCGATTCGTCGCGCGGAACCTGGACGGCGAGGACCTCGTCCGGTGGAAGTACCAGCGCTACGTGAAGGACTACCTGCGCTGCGTCGCCTCCGTGGACGACGGCGTCGGACGCCTCCTCGCCTACCTCGACGAGACCGGCCTGGCGAAGAACACGATCGTGATCTACGCCTCCGACCAAGGCTTCTTCCTGGGCGAACACGGACTCTACGACAAGCGTTGGATGTACGAGGAGTCCTTCCGAATGCCCCTGCTCCTGCGGTGGCCCGGCACCGCGAAGCCACGCGCGCGCATCCGCGCCCTCGTCCAGAACATCGACCTCGCCCCGACGCTGCTCCAGGCGGCCGGGGTCGAGATCCCCGATCGGATGCACGGCGAGAGCCTCGTGCCCCTCCTCTCGGGCGAGCCCCCCGATGTCGGATGCCGGTCGCTCTACTACCACTACTACGAGCGCGGAGAGCACGCCGTGCCGCGGCACGAGGGTGTCCGGACCGATCGCTACAAGCTGATCCACTACTACGACGCCGACGAGTGGGAGCTCTTCGACCTGCAGGCGGACCCGCAGGAGATGCACAGCCGCCAGGACGACCCCGCCTACGCGGAGAAGCGCGGGGAACTGGAGGCGGAGCTCGCCCGGCTCCAGACGCTCTACCAGGTCCCGCGGGGTGAAGCGCGCTGACG
>JAUXCH010000205.1 GCA_030618975.1 Planctomycetia bacterium | reverse complement strand
GAGCGACCGGGACTGCAAAGCTCGGAGCCGCCAAGCTCGGAGCCGCCAAGCTCGGAGCCGCCAAGCTCGGAGCCGCCAAGCTTCGAGCCCGTGCGTCCCCACCGTCTCCTCCGCACCTCCTGACCGCCCCCCGGGGCGGGAGGTCGCCATGTGGTTGCCCCGCTGGATCCGGTCCCGCCGGGACCGTTCCCCCACAGCCCCCACCGCGCCCGAGACCGGACGTCGCGGGGAACGGCAGGCCGTCAAGGCGCTGCGGCGGGCCGGCTACGAGATCCTCGCCCGCAACGTCCGCACGCCGTGCGCGGAGGTCGACGTGCTCGCTTTCGAGCGAGGCCACCTCGTGGTGGTGGAGGTCAAGGCCACCGCCCGCGAGGACGGTCCGTCACCGGCTTCGAGGCTGCGCGGACGCCAGCGTCGGAGGCTGGAGGCGGCCGGTCGCTGGCTGGCCCGACGGACCGTCGGACAGCGCCTCCCGGTCCGCCACGACCTGGTGACCGTGACCCTGGGCAGAGGTCCCCCCCGCGTCGCGATCCACCGCGGCCACTTCGGCGGACACCGGCTCTCGTGAAAGGCGCGCTTCGGGGTCAGGTGAAGTTCCGCGCCTTTCGGCTGCGGGGGCTTCGGGGTCGCGCGCTTCGCGGTCAGGTCGATTCCCGCGGCCTCGGGTCATCCACGTGACCTGCGCGTGGGGTCTGCCGGGTGCTCGAACGGACCCTCGTGGGCCGCCACCCACTCGGCGACCCGGACCTCGACGTGAGCCGGCGCCCCCGAGAACCCGCACGCCCCTCCGCGGACGCCCGGACACCCGCCGAGCTTCGAGTGCCCGGCACCCGATCGCCCGGGGAGGAGGCTCGGATTCGGCGTTGTCTCGGGCGGCGGGGGCTCGGCAGTTCTGGGGTGCAACCCGGGAGCATCGCCATGAACACCGCCCTGAAGACCCTGCCCGTCCTCTTTCTCGCGGCACTCCTCGCCGCCTGCGGTGGCGGCGGCGACGGCGGCGACGGCACGGAGCCGGCCGCGCCCACGCCGCCCACCCCGGATCAACTGCTCGGTCAGTTGCGCATCGTCGAGTTCTACGGCGAACGGTTGGCCCCCGAGGTCACGACGGCGTGGGGCGCTCTCGCGTTCGACGGCCTCGGCACGCTGGTCGGCGGAGGCGTGGCCTACAACAAGGCCGGCCTGACGGACGTCACGGCCTACGGCCCCTTCACGTACGAGATCGGTGAGGGGAACCGGCTGACCTGGTCCATCGACGACGATGTCGCGGCCGTCGGCGGGGTCACGGCGGACGGGGACGCGGCCCTCCTGGGGCGGATCCGCGACGGCCGGAATCCCGGACTCCACGTGCTGGTGCGACCCGCAGGCCCGTACGGCCTGACGAGTCTCGACGGCGCCTACCATCTTGGCGGCCTCATCCACGGGGAGCCGAGGCAGGGTGCGCTGTGGGGCACGGTGACCTTCGACAGGGATGGCGGGCTCACCTCGAGCCATGGCGCAAACGTCGAGGGCAACGCCGAGGGCTTGTTCGACAGCCTCGGCGACTACACGGTTTCGTCGGAGGGCGCCCTGAACTGCCTCCTCCTCGGTCAGCGCTACGAGGGTGCGATCCTGGCGGGAGGCGATGTCCTGATCCTCGCCGGAGGCACACAGGATCTCGACCTCCAGGGTCTGTTCGTGCTGGTCCGGACCGGAGCCGCCCCCGACGAGTCGTTGCTGAGCGGCCCCTATCACTACGTGAGGATGCGGGGCGACTGGGACGACGCCGGTCCCGTATGGACCGTGGAGACGGGGACGGCCACCTCGGACGGCGCAGGCGTCGTGACGCGCGCCGACGCCTGGCGCAGCGAGGACGGCGTCGTCTCGCCCGTGACGGGCGGCGCGCTCATCAACTACGAGGTCCAACCGGACGGCGGGTTGAAGGCCCAGGCGGACGGAGACCCCTGCCAGGGCGGGGTCTCACCCGACGGGCGCATCGCGTTCCTCGCGGGTGGCACGGCCGACGGCCGGGACCCCCAGTTCTGGATCCTGCTTCGATGATGGCCGATCGGTGAAGTTGGCCGATCCGTGCCGGGTATGGATCGGCCACCTTCCGGCCGTCAGTCGAGGTCGAACGCCTCGCGGACCCTCTGCGCCCAGCGCGGCAAGACCCCGTTGCGCCACTCTCGCGGAGTGACGCCGGAAGGCTCTACTTGGCGGCCTGGAGCTGGTGGGGATCCCATGGCTGTGGATCCCAGCCATGCCGAGACGCTCCGCCTCCCGGTAGCCCCCGGCGCGGAAGCCGCTTCCTTCGTGGGCTTTCCTGGTCTCTGTGGGGTCTGAGCTGCGTTTCCCGGCCGATCGTGGCATGACGAGGATTCAGCATGTCATCCGAGTCATGGCAGATCGCCGGAGACTCCCGTGGCCCGTCCCCGCATCCAGACCTCCCTCGTGCCCACCTTTCGCGCCGCGCGCGTGCTCACCCTCGACGAGCTCGTCCGTCGCCTCTCGGTCTCCCGCAGCACCGCCCTCCGCCGGCTCGCCGAGCACGGCTACTTCACGAGCTACAACCACAGCGGCCGGTACCTGACCACCGAGAAGGCGGCCGACTTCGATTCCCGGGGCCTCTTCACCTTCAAGGAGGCGCGCTTCTCGCGCCTCGGCACGCTGAAGAAGACCGTCCGGCACTTCGTCAACGAGAGCGCTTCCGGGATGACCCACGAGGAGCTCTGCGAACTCCTCGGCGTCCGCGTGCACGACTCCCTCCTGGACCTCACCCACGAGGGAGCGATCGGTCGGGAGCGGCTCGGTCCCGTCTGCGTGTACACGAGCGCGGCGGCGGAGGTCCGCGAAGCCCAGATCTGCGCTCGATCGTCCTCGCTCGGCGATGCGGTCCTCCGACCCACCAGCCGGCAGGTCATCGCCGTCCTCCTCGAGCTCCTCCGCGCCCCGAGGGCAAGCCGGGAGGAGATCGTCTCGCGCTGCCAGAGGAGCGGGATGTGGATCACGCGCGAGAGCCTCGACGCGATCTTCTCCCGATACGACCTCGGTAGGAAAGGGGCTCCATGGGCCGTCCGTGACCTCTTGCGCCGGGAGCAGGAGAAGGCCGTGGCGGTCGCCAGGGAGGGCTCCCTCGCGGTCCCGCGATTCGTCTTCCGCTGGTCCGACGAGGACCGCGCCAGGCGCCCCACCTCGCTGTCGTACGCCCGGATCCTCGCGGCCGGGCTCGGGCCGGTCCTCTCCGGTCGGTCGGCCCGACCCTGTCGCCATGCCTCCACGTCTCGCAGTCCTGGAGGTGACGGCCGGCCGAGAACGCGCCGGCCCCCGGAGGTAACCCGCCATGCAACCCACCCCCCACATCCTGCTCGTCCTCTGCGTCCTGGCCACGCTGCCGCTCCTGGGTTGCGGCGGTGGCGGCTCGGGCTCGGACACGCCCGCCGTGACCGAGAGCATCACGCTGAACAGCGACCCGGACCGGGACGGTCGGGTCTCCATCTCGGGCATCGTCGACTTCTCGGCCGCCGTGTTCAACGCCTACACGGGCGACCGCGGCGCCGACGTCGCACCGTCCTACGTATGCCGACAGCTCTACGCCTTCGACCTGGGCGACGTCCCCGCCGGCGCCCGGATCGTCCGCGCAACCCTCCGCCTCTACCAGGCCCGCGTCGTGGGCAACCCGTACTCGGACCGCGGGGACGTCATCGTCGACCACGTCGACTACGTGGGCGACCCCGGCCTCGACTCCTACGACGGTCAGGATCTGTCGAGGAACATCGGCACGATCTCCACGACCGTCGACGAGGGCTACAAGACGCTCGACGTCACCGCCCATGTCGCCTGGAACCTGACAGCCGGGGACTCCTGGAGCCAGTTCCGGCTCCGGTTCTGGCGGTCGGGACTCATGATCACCGACGGCGAAAACGACTACGCGAACTTCATCGACGGCGAAAACGACGACTGGATCGCCAGCGGACCGCCAGAGCTGGTCGTTGTGTACGAACCCTGACCCCGGGCCCACGCCGCGCGCGAACCGGCCGGCTCTCGGCCCGTTCCGACAAACGGCAGTCGTCTCTCAACGGTCGCCGTGGGCAACGCGTCCGGCGACGCGCCACGGGAGATCCGGGCCGTCGCGCCAGTCATCCGAATCGCCCTCGCCGTCCTGGTCCACGCCGTCGGGCCCCACGCTGTACAGCAGATAGCCGCCGTCGCCGGTCGGCCGGCACCGGATCGGGCGGCCGTCGAAGGGATCGATCGCCCGCAGCGTGTCGCAGAGACCTGCGGGCAGCGTCCCGTCGTCCCGACGGACCGCCTCGAGGGCGAGCGCCGATCCCGCGAGGCGGAGCGCCGCCAACCGAAGCGCACCCACTTCCGCCGCGCGGGGGAACACGATCGCCTGCATGCGACTCAGGATCGCGTACCAGGGCCCGTCGTCGAGCTCGCGGTCGTAGAACGAGGCCCACGCCTCGCGTGTCTCCGGGAACGGCCGCCCGGCCAGGGCGATCGCGCGCGCGGTGAGGCCCAGGTAGTGGTCCTCGTCGAAGAGAAACGCGATCTGCGGCAGCGGAACCGACGGTTGCCCCTCCTCGTCGCCGACTTCCGAGAGGTAGGCGTACACGTCGAGACCCTGGGCCCGCTCGACCCCGAGTGCGCGCGCAAGTCCCTCGGGGTCCTCGGGACGTTCGAGATGGGTCCGGAGGGTCTCCAGGATCTCCTCCGGCGGCGGGAGGCGGCGGGCCACGGTCTCGAGCAGCTCCAGCGCCTGCATCTCGGCGCTGGAGCGGAGCAGCAGGAGGATCAGCGTATCGCCCCGAAAGGCCGACCCGGCCAGTCGCAGGGCGTCCAGGATCGTGCCGTAGGCCGCTTCGGCGTCGCCCTCGCGCGCCGCGAGGGCGGCCGTCGAACACAGCCAGTCCTGGATCTCCTGCAGACGCTGGATCGACGCGTCGGCCGTGTCCTCGCCCGCGGCATCGGCCTGGACCATTCCGTCCACGAGGGACACCCAGAACTCGTCGAATCGACAGCCCGGGCGCTCCAGCGCAAGAGCGAGCGGTGCCCGGACCGCCCGTCGTCGCACCACCCAGTCCCGAACGTCCCGGACCCGGTCCTCGTCCTCGATCCACGGGTCGGCCACGAGCTCGTCGATCGGCTCCGCGACGAGCCAGAACTCCTCGACGAACTCGTCCTCGGTCGACCTGCGGTACTCGGCATCCGCCTCCTCGAAGATGCGGAAGGCCTGCCGCAGCAAGACGGCCGCGTTCTCCTCGTCCGAAACCGCAGGGGGCACGGCCTCGGCGTAGGTGAGCGGCGCGCCGGACGCACGCAGGTCGGCCTTCTGCGCTGCGATGCGCTCCTTGGCGCCGTGAAGCGTCCACCAGGCCCAGACCCCGGCTCCCGCGCCCAGCAGCACGAAGACGATCAGGGCTCCGAGCAGGATCCGACGGGTCCGCGTCATGGCCGGTCCTCCCCTCGCGCCCTCGTGCCCCCCGGCTCGCGGCGCGGACCGTGGGGCACTCTGGACTTCTACACGCAGGACCCCGCATCGACGAACAGGGAACGGAATCGCCCCTGCTCGACGTGCGGCGATGTCGAGTGCGACGACGACGACGGCCGGACGGACCACCGTCCACGGCCCTCGCGAGGCTGTGTCCCTCGGGCGTCGAGGTCCGTGGCTGTCCTCTCGAGAGTCTCACCGCATCCCGCGGACGGGTGGGCACGAGGCACGTCGAAGATCCACCCGGGCCGGGTACCCGGAAAAGTGCGGGGTCCTCGCCTCGCTTGGAGGCATGATCCAGCCCGGCAGCCGGACGGAGAGCGTCATGGACGGACACGAACGCATCGACCTGAGGGATCACCTCGCACCCTCCCAGGTCGTCGACCTCACCGCAACGGCAAAGGACGAGGCCCTCATCGAGATGGTCGACGCCGTGGCCGGCACCGACGCGGTCGCCAACCGCGACGAGCTCCTCGACGCGGTCCGGGCCCGCGAGAAGATCCTGTCCACCGGCATCGGGCTGGGCATCGCGATCCCCCACGCCCGCATCGAGAGCGTCGGGCGCTTCGTCGTCGCCGTCGGACGCCAGCCCGCGGGGCTCGAGTTCGAGTCGATCGACCAGAAGCCCGTGCACATCGTGGTGCTCATCGCGGGCCCGAAGGACACGCAGAAGCCCTACCTCGAGCTGCTCGCCCAGCTGTCCAAACGACTGAAGCTCACCGAAGTGCGCTCGCGCATCGCCGGCGGCGCGCCCGCCGAGGAGGTCGTGGACCTCCTCACGCAGCAATAGCTCGATCTGCTCACGCAGCAATAGCTCCATCTGCTCGCGCAGCAACAGCCCGATCTGCTCGCGCAGCGCCGACGATCACGAACCGCCCGGCACCAGCGGCACGAGCAACGCGCCTTCGTCCGAGGGGACGATCAGGACGTCGGCCGCGCGCGCCGGAGCGTGACGCCGGATCTGGACCACCCCGCCGGCCTCGATGCGCACGGGATCGGGCCAGGCCCGCGAGGTGCCCGTACGCCCCATCCAGAACGCCACGCGGCGCTGGCGATCGCCCGTGGTCGCAGCCGACAGGAGCAGCCCCTCGAGCGTCGCGCGCGCGTCCGTGACGTACGCATCCGTGCCCAACCCCTCGCGCACGTCGCGCCCGGCCAGGGCGCGAAGCGCTCTCGCCTGGGGGACGCTGCCGCGCCGCTCGCGCGGGCCGAGCGCCTCGAAATCGATCGCGAGCACCTCGATCCGGATCCACCCGCCGCGCCGGTTCCGCAGGACGTAGAGGCGGTCGCCCGCGACGAACAAGCGTGTATCCACGTTGGGCGGATCGAAGACGAAGCCCCGGGGGCCCGGCTGGGTCTGCGCTTCCACCCGCCAGGCCGGTCGGCCGGTGACCGGATCCGGGGCGAGCACGCTGAGCGTCGGCCCCCCGAGCGCCAGCGCCACCACCCCGGCGCCGGCGATCAGCGGCTCGAGCCCGTGATCGTCCAACGCCTCGCTCGCGACCTCCCCCGTGGTCGTGTTGAGGATGCGCAGGTGCCGGCCCCGTCCGGCATCGCCCGTGACGCACCAGAGGCGACCGTGGACCGCCGTGGAGGACGGCGCCGCGAACAACGTGTACACGCGGCCCGGCACGGTCCGCTCCTGCAGGTCGACCCGCATGCGCACCGACCCGTCCCGGGGATCGACGACGACCGCGCGCGCGGGATTCGCGGCGGTGACGACGAGCGCGCTGCCCGTGCCGTCGAGCCGCACCACCGTGCCGTCCACGTCCTGGCGCCAACGTTCGGCGCCCGTTGCCAGGTCGAGGCCGACCAGCGTGTCGTGCTGGAGCAGGCGGCGCACGAGGACCACGGCGGTCTCGCCGACCACGTCGACGCTGCGCACGACCCCCGCGCCGGTCCACGTCCAGAACGGCTCACGCACGGCGCTCTCGAGGTCGATCCAGGCGACGTCCACGCGTCCGGGGACGAGCACGCGCCCCCGCTCGTCGATCCACAGCGAGTCCCGCCCTACGACGACCCCGTCCCGCGGCGGGCGGGTGCCGGGCACGATGCGGTCGAGCACCTTCCGGCCCCGGCGCCTGACCTCCAACGCCACGGAGACGCCCGGCTCCGACGAGGCGACGAGGCGCATGAACGCGGAGGCGCCCGTGACGGGCTCCCCGTCCCAGGCCGTCACCCAGTCGCCCTCGCGCAGGCCCGCGCGGTCGGCCGGTTCCCCGGCCACCAGGGACGTGACGATGACCCCGCCCCCCTCGAGCCACGCCGGCACCTCCTGGAGCGCTCCGCCGAACCACCCCGCCCCCGCGTCGGCAAACGACGCGACCCGCCCGCGTTCCCGGCGCGACCAAGTCGGATCGTAGCCATGTCGTT
>JAUXCH010000620.1 GCA_030618975.1 Planctomycetia bacterium | reverse complement strand
GGCGATCCTGATCCCGAACAGCACGGCAGCCAACCGCGCGGTGAACATCCCCGAGTTCCTGAACGCCCCTTACGACGCACTCGACGAGATCGTGGTGCCGGCCGTGAAGCACCACCGCTGGCTCGCCCAGGGGCTCGAGGCGCGGGACGCCGGCCACCTCGACGAGGCGATCCGCCTGTATCGCATGGCGCTGGAGGCGGAGCCCGACTTCAGTCGCGCCCACGCGAGCCTGGGCATGGCCCTCTCGCAGACGGGCGAGTACCCCAAGGCCCTCGAGCACCTGGAGCGGGCGATCGAGGCGAATCCGAAGGACGCCTTCGCCTGGAACGCGCTGGGTTGGGTCCACGCGCAGATGGGCCACCTCGACGAGGCAATCCGGCGGTACCGTCACGGACTCGTGCTGAGCCCGATGAATCCCTTCGTCCACAACAACCTCGGGCTGGCCATGCGCCAGGGGGGCAGATCCGACCTGGCGCTCGAGTACTTCGAGCGCGCCGTGGAGCTCTACCCCGACTACGGCGACGCGTGGAAGAACCTGGGATTCGAGCGGCTGGCGAAGGGCCGCCGCCAGGCCGCGCTGGACGCGTACCGGAAGGCGATCGAACTCGATGTCGAGGACGCCGTCGCCCAGCGGAGCGCCGGGAGCATCCTCCTGGAGCTCGCCGACGTCGCGGGCGCCGTTCCCTACCTCGAGCGTGCGGCTGCGTTGGACGGGAAGGACGTCGAGTCGCGCCTCGGTCTCGCCTGGCAGCTCTCGACCCATCCCGATCCGTCGATTCGCAAGGGGGCCCGGGCCGTCGAGCTCGCGACCGAGGCCTGCGAGCTGACCGGGTGGGAGACGCCGGGACCGCTCGACGTCCTCGCCGCGGCGTACGCCGAGGCCGGGCGCTACGACGAAGCGGTGGAGACGGCGAAGCGCGCCGCGCGCCTGGCCACGGAGGGCCGTGGCCCCGTGGCCTCGGGTCTCGCCGATCGTCAGGCCCTCTACGAGGCGAAGAAGCCGTTTCGGCAGGCATCGGACGGGAAGTAGGTACGACCATGCGGCACACGTCCACTCCCACGACTGCGACGATCGTGGCCCTCCTCGTCGGCATCGCGCTCCTGCTCGACGGATGCGGCGGCGAAGAGGGCGTGAGCGACGCGTCCGACGGCCCGCTCCTCGGTGCCCGAAGCGAGGTCCTGCTGTCCGCCGTCGCGGGGATGACGACTCCTGCCGACGAACGGGTCGCGGCGCGGGTCGAACCGGTCGCCGGCACCGAGCCCGGCGGGGACATCCTCATCGACTATCCGCTCGAGGGCTCGGTGTTCCCGCCGGACATGGTCGCGCCCACCTTCTTGTGGCACGACGACGGGGAGTCGTCGGACGCCTGGCTGATCGAGGTGCAGCTCGCGGACGGCCAGACGATCCGCGTCCTGTCCGCCGGTCCGCCGCCCCCACGGGGCGAGATCGACCCGGTGGCGCTCGGGCCGACGAACGAGGTCTACGAGCCGACCCCCGAACAGGCCTCCGCGCACAGCTGGACACCCTCGGTCGACGTCTGGGCGGCGATCCAGCGCGGATCCTCGGAGCGGGAGGCGACCGTCTCGATCCTGGGGCTCGCCACCCGGGAGCCGAAGCGCCGCCTCTCGGTGGGCGCCATGACGCTCACGACCTCGCAGGACCCCGTGGGCGCGCCGATCTTCTATCGCGACGTCCCCCTCATGCCGAACAAGGGCAAGGAGGGCGTGATCTCGCCGCTGTCGAAGAACGGACTCCCCTTGATCGCCTGGCGCCTCCGGGATCTCTCGAAGCCTCGGAGCCGCCTGCTGCTGACCGGGATGCCGTCCTGCGCGAACTGCCACTCCTTCTCGCTCGACGGCAAGACCATGGGCATGGACGTGGACGGACCCGAGGGCGACAAGGGGTCCTACATGATCGCGCCGGTCGAGAAGCACATGGTGATCACGAACGACGAGGTGATCACCTGGAACGCCTTCGCGGACAAGCCCGAGGGGCACAAGACGATCGGTTTCCTGTCGCGGATCTCACCGACGGGCCGGTTCGCGGTCACGACCCTGAACGAGTCCCTCTACGTCTCGAACTTCACGAACTACAAGTTCCTCCAGGTCTTCTATCCCACGCGGGGCATCCTCGCCTGGACCTCCGCGGAGACCGGGGAGATGAAGGCGCTCCCGGGAGCCGACGACCCCGAGTACGTCCACTGCGACCCGGCCTGGTATCCGGACGGCGACGACATCGTGTTCGCTCGTGCCCAGGCGCTCGATCCGAATCCGCCCGGGCGGAAGATCGCCGAGTACGCGGGCGATCCGAACGAGCTGAAGATCCAGTACGACTTGTACCGGATGCCCTTCGACGAAGGGCGGGGCGGCACGCCCGTGCCCCTCGCAGGCGCGTCCGGCAACGGCATGAGCAACACCTTCCCCAAGGTCTCGCCGGACGGGAAGTGGATCGTGTTCACGAAGTGCAGGAACGGCCAGCTGATGCGCCCGGACGGCCGCCTCTGGATCGTTCCCGCCCAGGGCGGCGAGGCGCGCGAGATGCGCTGCAACACCTCGCTCATGAACTCGTGGCACAGTTTCTCGCCGAACGGTCGTTGGATGGTGTTCTCCTCGAAGGTGAACACCCCGTACACCCAGATCTTCCTCACCCACATCGACGAGGACGGGAACGACACGCCGCCGATCCTGATTCCGAACAGCACGGCCGCGAACCGCGCCGTCAACATCCCGGAGTTCCTCAACGCGGAGTACGAAGCGCTGATCGACATCCAGGTTCCGGCGGTCAACCACCACCGGTACTTCGGCGAGGGCATCGAGCGGATGCAGGAGGGGAAGTTCGCGGAGGCCGCTGCCATCCTCGAGAAGGCCGTCGAGCTGGACCCGGAGTTCAGCCGGGCCCTCGTGAACCTCGGCTTCTGCCTGAGCCGTCTCGACCGGCCCGGCGAGGCGCGAACCTGCTACGAACGGGCCCTCGCGGTGAACCCCGACGACGCGCTCGCCCACACCGGGCTCGGCTCGCTGGCCGAGGCCGAAGGTCACTTGGACGAGGCGATCCTCCACTTCAAGAAGGCCCTCGAGACCGATCCGAGGCTCTACGTCTCCCGCCGCAACCTGGGCCTGGCCTTCGCGCGGCAAGGTCGGCTCGACCAGGCGCTGGTGCATCTGCGCCACGCCCTGAGAACCGAGCCGCGAGACCTCGAGGTCCACAAGACCCTCGTCGTACTACTCCTCGAGCACGAGCGGACGGACCAGGCGCTCCCCCACCTCGAGGCGCTGGTCGCCGTCGACTCGGACGACGTGCAGGCGCGGACCCTGTGGGCGTGGATCCTGGCCACCAATCCCCGGGACGAGTTGCGGGACGGCGAGAAGGCCGTGCTGCACGCGCGGGAGGCCTGCAAGCAAACGCAGTACCGGCGGCCCGAGCCGCTCGACGCGCTGGCCGCCGCCTACGCCGAGACGGGACGCTTCCAGGAGGCCGTCCAGACGGCGGAGCGGGCCCTCCCCCTGGCACGCGGCGGTCCGCTCGCCGCCGGGCTCGAGAAGCGCATCGACCTCTACAAGCAGGGAAAGCCGTACCGGGCCCGGAAGCGATGAGCGCGCCCGGCCGCACCCTGCTCGCCCTCGTCCTGCCCCTCCTGGCCGCGGGTTGCGGCGGGGAGCCGCCCGCGCCGCCGCTCGCGGCGGAGCGCGTGCTCGGCACCGGAGAGCCCGGACTCTCCGGGACGCCGTCCG
>JAUXCH010000537.1 GCA_030618975.1 Planctomycetia bacterium | reverse complement strand
TCCCCGTCGAGGTGCCAGTCCATGAACGTCGAGGTGGTGGGCAGGCGCCGGTACTGCGTGTCGAGCGCCGGACGACACGCCAGCAGGCTCCGGGTGTAGGGGTGCTTCGGGTTCTCGAAGACCGAGAGCACGTCGCCGAACTCCACGAGGTGCCCCTGGAACATGACGGCGACGTCGTCCGCGATCTCCGCGATCACGCCGAGGTCGTGCGTGATGAAGAGGATCGACATGCCGCGCGTGTCGCGCAGGCGACGCAGCAGGTCCAACATCTGGGCTTGGATCGTCACGTCGAGCGCGGTGCTGGGCTCGTCGGCGATGAGGAGCTTCGGGTTGCACGCCAGCGCCATGGCGATCATGACGCGCTGCTTCTGGCCGCCGGAGAGCTCGTGGGGATAGGCGTCGAAGCGCCGCTCGGGCTCCGGGATGTCGACCTCGCGGAAGAGACCGAGCGCGCGTTCCTTCGCCTCCGCGTGCGTAACGTCCTCGTGCACGAGGATGCCTTCGATGACCTGCTCCCCGACCGTGAACACCGGGTTCAGGGAGGTCATGGGCTCCTGGAAGATCATCCCGATGTCCTTGCCGCGGATGCGGCGCATCTCGGGCCCGGGGAGGCCCACCAGGTCGCGGCCCAGGAAGGCGATCCGTCCCTCGTGGATGCGGGCCGTCTCCGGGGGCAGGAGCTGCATGATCGAGAGGGCCGTGACCGACTTCCCCGAGCCGCTCTCGCCCACCACGCCCAGCGTCTGGGCGGGCTGGATGGTCAGCGAGATCCCGTCCACGGCCTTGACGACCTGGTCCTCCGTGTGGAAGTAGGTGCGGAGGTTCTCGATCCGGACGAGGGCATCGGGCGGTGTCATGGGGCGGATTCTGGGTGGCGCCGCCCAGGCTGTCAACGCGGATCGGCCCGGAAGTCCCGATCCGCCGCGAACCCCGGCGTATGCGCGCAAACCGTTACGGGTACGCAACTTACGGGCGAAATCCGGGTGTCCTCCAGCCGTGCGAATTCCCGTGCCGGGGGGGTGGAATTTCAAGGACACGTCCCCGCCCTCCGTTAGTGTCTCGCCGCTGACAAACCTGTGACATGGAGAGCCACTCATGGTTCGACTGGTTTCGGGCGCCCTCCTGGCGCTCGTGGTGGTCCTCTCGGCAACCGCCGACGCGCGCGCCGAGGCACCCACCACAACACGTGGACAGCTGGAGAAGGTCTATCTCCAGCTCAGTGGCATGGGGTGAGGCCCCTGCGCGGCCGAAGTGGCCGCGGCGCTGCGCCGTGTGCGTGGCGTTGTCTCTTCAACCGTTGACAAGCGACGCTCCGAAGCCGTCGTGATCCGTCGCCGGGGCACTGCCCCCGGCACCGAGCTCACCCAGGCCGTGCGCCGGGCGGGCTACGGCGCCACCGTGATCCCCACCGCCAAGACGACCCTCACGGTCGCGGACATGGGATGCAGTGGCTGCCCCGAGAAGGTACAGGCCGCCCTGAATCGGGTATCCGGCGTGCGCGGCGTCAGGATGACCTCGCGCACCGAAGCCATCGTCTACTACGACCGTCGCCGCGTGAGCACGGCGCAGCTCGTCCAGACGGTCAAGCGCTGCGGCTTCACGGCGCTCTGCCAGGGCTAGGAAGCCCCGGGATCCAGTGATCTCGGGGATCCCGCGGTCCCCGGGATCCAGTGCGGCTTCGGCCCCGGCGCGTCGACGTCTACGACGCTCCCGTATGGCCGAAGCCGCCGCTCCCCCGCCTCGTCCCGTCGAGGCCGTCTTCCACGCGCCACGCGGCACGCACGACCGGAGCGAAGACCAGCTGGGCGATCCGCATGCCCCGCTCGATCACGACGGTCTCGTCGCCGATGTTGGCGAGGATCACCTGAACCTCGCCCCGGTAGTCGCTGTCGATCGTCGCGGGCGCGTTGGGAATGATCACGCCTCGCGCCAGCACCCAGCCGCTCCGCGCGCGCTCCTGGGCCTCGTAGCCCGTGGGCACCGCGATGCGCAGTCCGGTGGGCACGAGCGCCCGCGCACCCGGCTCCAGGTCGAGAGGGGTCTCGAGGGCGGCCCGCAGGTCGAGGCCCGCCGCGCCGTCCGTCTCGTAGGTGGGCAGATCGAGGCCCCGGGCGTGCGGAAGGACCTCGAGGGGGACGGAGAGGGGCTGCCGCCAGGGCATGACGGCAGGGTAGCCGCGGGGGCCCCCGCCCCTAGCCGGCCGAGAGCGCGAGCACCCCGATGTAGCCGAAGTACCCCGCGAGCAGGAGCACGCCCTGCCAGCGGCGCAAGCGCCCTCCGCCCAGGACGGGCAACACGAAGCAGGCCACGGCCATCCCGATCATGACCGGCAGGTCGATCGACAGCAGCCGGCCGGCGGTGGGTTGCGGGTTGAGCACGGCGGCGACGCCGAGCACCAGCAGCAGGTTGAAGAGGTTGCTGCCGACCACGTTGCCGACGGCGAGTTCCATCCGGTTCGTGCGCGCGGCCGCGATGGTGGTGGCGAGCTCCGGCAGGCTCGTGCCGAGCGCGACGAGGCTCAGTCCGATCACGGTATCGGTAACGCCGAGCCAACGCGCCGCGGCGAGGGCGCCCACGAGGAAGAAGTGGGCGCCCAGCACCAGGCCGGCGAGGCCGAGGGCGGCCATGCCCAGTTCGAAAAACGGTCGGTGAACTCCCGGATGCTGCGCAGGTGCCGGTCGCTTCCCGGCCGTGAGGATGGCGTACAGGGTGTAGAGGCCGAAAAGCGCCAGGAAGATCCACCCGTCGGTCGCGTCGAAGCTGCCGTCGCGGAAGAACAGGAACGTCAGGACGCTCACCCCGATCACGAGGGGGATGTCGACACGGAGGATGAAGCGATCGACGACCACGACCGCGAGGAGCGTGGCGGTTCCGAGGATCAGCCCCACGTTCGCGATGTTGGAGCCGATCACGTTGCCCGACGCGATGCCGGGGTGTCCGCGGATCGCGGCCAGCACGGTCGTGACCAGCTCCGGCGCCGAGGTGGCGAACCCGAGGATGAACACGCCGGCCAGGCTCGAGGGCATCCCCTTGCCCCGGGCGAAGCGGTCCGCGCCCTCGACGAGGAGGTCGCCTCCCTTCCAGAGGAGGAGGACGCCGGCCAGGAGGGCGAGTGCCTCGAGCATGGGCTGTTCGTAGCAGGATCCGAGGCGGCCTCAAGCACCAATCCCGACCCACGCGGGGTCGCACGCGGCGGGTAGGGTGGGTGCGTGGATCCCGTCGCCCGCCTCGAGCGCCTCCGGAGCAAGCCCGAGCGGCTGGCCGTCGGACTGATGTCCGGCATGAGCGTGGACGGGCTCGACCTCGCGCTGGTCCGGATCCGGGATCGGGTCCGGACCCGCGACCCGCGCCCGGACCTGACGCTCCTCGCAACCGAAACCGTGCCCTACCCCGGCGAGGTCGTCGCGGCGATCCGCCGGGCGACCGCGGGCTCCACCCGCGACGTGTGCGCGCTCTCGTTCGCGCTCGCCGAACGCTGGGCCGGGGACGTCCTCGCCTTTCTCGCGGAGCACGGCGTGGACCCGGGCGACGTCGACGTCCTCGGAAGCCACGGGCAGACGGTCGACCACGTGTCGCCGGGGGCGCACGGAGCGGGCTCGACGCTGCAGATCGGTGACGGCGACCTGCTCGCCGAGCGGACGGGGATCCTCACCGTCAGCGACTTCCGCTGCCGGGACGTCGCGGCCGGCGGCGAGGGTGCGCCCCTCGTGCCGCTGGCGGACTGGCTCCTCTTCGGGCGGGAGGACGAGACCCTCGCGTGCCAGAACCTGGGCAGCATCGGAAACGTGACGGTCGTCACGTCCCGACTCGCCGACGTCCGGGCCTTCGACACGGGACCGGCCAACGCGCTGGTGGACGGGCTGGTGCGGCTCACGACCGGCGAGACGTTGGATCTCGACGGCCGCCTCTCGGCGCGGGGCCGCGTCCACGAGGCCGCCCTCGGGGAGTTCCACCTCCTCGCCCGTCCGTTCCTGGAGCGCGAGCCGCCGAAGAGCGCGGGCTTCGACGACTTCGGTCCGCCGCTCGCCCGCCGCATCCACGAAGCCTTCCCCGACGCGCGCGCCGAGGATCTCGTACGCACGGCCGTCGAGTTCACGGCCACTACGGTCGCGGACGCGTACGAGCGCTACGTGGTGCCGGCGCATCCGACCCTCCGACGCGTGCTCGTCACGGGCGGCGGCGCCGCGAACCCGACGATGATGGCGGGCATCGGCGAGCGCCTGGG
>JAUXCH010000444.1 GCA_030618975.1 Planctomycetia bacterium | reverse complement strand
GAGGCGGGCTACCTCTTCTCCGCGCTCTCGCGGACCCTCGTGCCGGCGGGTACGAATGTCGGTTTCCTGCCGGCCGACGAGGGCGACCAGTTCTTCCCCCGCTTCCAGAAACACGCCACGGCGGCCGACCGCGGTGCGGTCTTCGACGGCCTGCCGGCAGGCACGTATCACGTCCATTGCGGGGAAGGCGAAGGCCACGTTCCGTGTCCCGGGCCCGAGCGTCGTCGTCCTGGAGGAGGCGAAGTAGCCGCAGGCCGGGACGAAACACGCCCGTGACCGCTGGTGGTGACCATGGGCAGGCGCTTGGGTCGAGGGTGCGCGCGGGAGACGGGATGCGGCAGGCAGCGTGGATCGCGGCGGCGTTCCTGGCAGGTCTCGTGGCACTCGCGATGGTCCCGGCCCCGGCCCGCGCAGGCGAGGTGGAGCCGGCGAGGCCCGAGGCGGACCCGCCGCCACCGGGCGGGCTACCGTGCCCGGCCCCCACGCCCCTGTCGAAGAGGGGGCCGTGCGATCCGGCGCTCGTGGCGGGCTACGACCGCCAGTTCTACGTCCGCAGCCGATCGGGCTGCTTCAAGGCCACGGTCTGGTTCTACACCCAGGCCCGGTGGACCTGGAACCGCCGCGAGATGCCGCCCCCGGACGAACGGGCGGACACGACCGACTGGGAGATGGCACGCACGCGGATCTTCGCGGAAGCGGACGTCACCAAGTACTTCTACACGCACCTCCGGGTCAACGTCGACGCGGCGGGCGAGGTCGCGCTGATCGTGTCGTACCTGCAGGTGAATCCGGTCGAGGGGTTCCACGTACGGATCGGCCGCCAGTTCGTCGCGCTCAGTCGCGAGGACTGGATGTATCCCCAGGACCTGCTGTCGATGGATTTCTCCGCCAACGACAGCGTCTTCGCCATCGGCACCCCCCACGCCATCCAGGCGCGAAAGACCTGGAGCCACGACCGCGCCTGGCTCACCGTCTCCGACGGAGCGTTCGGCGACGGGGTCGTCTCCGACAGTACCCAACGGGCCAAGGTCGCCGTCACGGGGCGCTACGAACACCAGTTCTCCACGAGCGACTGGTCGGTGTGGGACGACCTCGTCGGTCGTCGGGGTCGCCCGCGCGGTCTCCTGCTGGGCGCGGCCGGTGGGTACCAGTGGGGAGAAACGGACACCCCGTCGCGCTGGAGCGCGCTGGTCACCGCGGACCTCAGCTACAACTGGAACGGCGGGCAGGCACTCGTGTACGGGTCCTACGTCCGGGCGGACTCGCGTACCGACGGTGTGGTGGACACCTACGGCTTCCTGGCGCAGGCCGGGCAGTTCGTCACCTGCGGCGTCCAGGTCTACGGGCGCTACGAGTTCGTGAGTGCCGGGGACCGACCCGGCGATCTCGAGAACTACCGGTCCGTCCTCGCGGGCGTCAACTGGTTTCCGTTCCAGTGGACCAACCGCTACAAGCTGACGGCCGAGGCGGGCTACCTCTTCTCCGCGCTCTCGCGGACCCTCGTGCCGGCGGGTACGAATGTCGGTTTCCTGCCGGCCGACGAGGGCGACCAGTTCTTCCTCCGCTTCCAGGTCCAGTTCGGCTTCTGAACCGCTCACTCCCCCGGGAGACTCCATGATCGACGTCCTCACAGCGCTCCGCGACTTCGTCTGGGGCTGGCCCCTGATGATCGGGCTCGTGGGTACCGGGTTCTTCCTCACCCTGCGCCTGCGCGGCCTGCAGTTTCGCAAGCTCGGCCTCGCGCTGTGGATGGCGCGTCCCGGGGCGCCCCAAGACGAGGACGCGACCGGCGACATCTCCAACTTCCAGGCCCTGATGACGGCCCTCTCGGCGACCGTGGGCACGGGCAACATCGCCGGCGTGGCGACCGCGGTGGCGGTCGCCGGTCCGGGCGCGCTCTTCTGGATGTGGATCACCGGCCTGCTCGGCATGATCACCAAGTACTGCGAAGCTGCGCTGGCCGTCGAGTACCGCGTGCAGGACGAGACCGGGGAGATGAACGGCGGGCCGATGTACTACATCTCCCGCGGCCTCGGCTGGAAGCCGCTCGCCGTCCTGTTCTCGGTGTTCACCATCGCGGCCTCGCTGGTCGGCATCGGCAACATGGTCCAGTCGAACTCGATCGCCCACTCGATGGAGGCGTCGTTCGGCGTTGCGCCCGTCGTGACGGGCGTCGTGCTGATGGTGGCGACGGGCCTCGTGCTGCTCGGCGGCATCCAGAGCATCGGCAAGGTGGCCGGGGTCATCGTGCCCCTGATGATCGGCGCCTACATCCTGTGCGCGCTCTACATCCTGGTCGTGAACGCCGGCGCGATTCCGGGCGCCTTCGGCCTCATCTTCAAGGACGCGTTCACCCCGACGGCGGCCGTGGGCGGGTTCCTCGGCGCGACCGTGATGATGGCGATGCGGGAGGGTTTCTCGAAGGGGCTCTTCTCGAACGAGTCGGGGCTGGGCAGCGCGCCCATCGCCGCCGCCGCCGCGCGCACGTCCCATCCGATCCAGCAGGCGCTGATCTCGATGACGCAGACCTTCATCGACACGCTGGTCGTCTGCACGCTGACCGGCCTCGTCCTGATCGTCTCGGGCTGCTGGAAGAGCGGGCAGACCGGTGCCGCGCTCACGACGCTGTGCTTCGACGGCCACATCCGCGGCGGTCGCTACGTCGTCTCGATCGGGCTGCTCCTCTTCGCGTGGACGACCATGCTCGGTTGGAGCTACTACGGCGAGCGGGCGCTCGAGTTCCTCGCGGGCGACCGGGCCAGCCGGGTCTACCGCGGGGTCTTCGTCCTGCTCGTCGGCGTGGGCGCGGTCATGGAGGTCGACGTGGTGTGGCTCATCGGCGACATCTGCAACGCCTTCATGGCGCTGCCGAACCTCATCGGCCTGCTCGCGCTCTCGCCGGTCGTGGTGCGGCTGACCAAGGACTACTTCGCCCGCCTGGACGAGCCCCGGCCCGGGTAGAGCCGGGCTAGCCTTGGCGCCTGCCGGCCGGGTGACGCTCGCCTCTCCACACGCTCGGTGGATCCTCCCGACTCTAGAAGAGACGTCCCTGCTCGTCCTCCGAGTCGATCGAGAAAACGCGCAACGTGCCCCGCATCCGCACTCAGCGCACGAAGACTGCTGCTCTGGGATCGCTTGCAGAAGTCGGCAACGTAGCAGGGCCCCTTCGGTGTCCGAGGTCGTGCGACCACGGACACTTGACCTACGACCGCCGAGACGACCCCGGCGGGTCCCGAGTCCGGGATCTGCACGTAGAACACCCTGTCCCAACCGGCCGCCTTCAGAGCCTCCTGGATCAGCGCGGTCTTCCCAATCCGCCGGCGGCCCGTGATCCTGCAGAAGAACCACCGGTCTCTGTTGAGGATGCGCTGGAGTTGCTCGAGTTCCTCGCGCCTGCCGTAGAAGCCTCACCCCATCGCGGTTCCCAAGGGAAGTGTCGCCAAGAACTCTCATGTCTTGCAACCCAGCGATGTAACTTACGCAGTATACGCCTCTTACATCAACCCAGGGTGATCTGGGCAGGCGTGCAAGTTCAGCAGCCCATCCCATGACCCGCACCCGGCGGGGCCCGTGGATGCGGGTCGACGGCGGACGTGTGCGTGGTCCAGCCCCCCGTCACGCTGCTCGACGGCGCGCCTTTCGAGAGGGAGGGGGAGCCCATCGAGAGACTCGATCGCGAGCGGATGGTGCTCCTCACCACGCTCGGCCATCCCGCCTGACCGCGCAGCCCTCCCCCACCGAGTCTCGTCGAGCTCGGCGGTCAGGGACCCGCCGAGGCGGCCACGTCCTGGAGCTCCCAGACCCCCACCCAACCGTCCACCAGCTCCCAGGGATCCCAGTTGGCGAAGGCGACCACGAAGAGCTTGTCCGGTGTCATGAGCAGCGTGAGGTCGGCGTCGCTGTCCCGGAACTGGTCCATGTAGAGGCCGTAGTAGATGCCTCGCACGCCGTCGTCGACGCCGAGCACCTCGCCGACGGGCGACTCGAACAGGCGGCCGTCGGTGTCCTCGCCCGCGTAGGAAGCGTCGCCGAAGACGTCCATCTGGGAGCGGGCACTGCCGAGCGGGACTCCCTCGTTGTCGAGGAACCAGGTGTCTCCGGTGCAGAAGACGGGCGCGATGTCCTCGATGAAGTACCCGCCCGGATTCCAGGTCGTGGCGCCGCGTTGCAGGGCCGTGACGGAACCGTCGATGTCGTAGAACGCCGCGTGGTTGCCCGTCGTACCGAGCAGGAAGGTGGCCGTCCCGATCTCCTCCAACTCTCCGCCCACGTCCTCGACCCAGGTGATCACGTAGTAAAGCCCGTCGGTCTGCTTGATCCAGCCGTAGAGTCCGGTCGGGTTGGCGTTGACCGAGTACGAGAGGACGTTCCCGGACCCGTCGATCTCCAGCGCGCGGCCCTGCCCGTCGAGCGACGGCCCGAACCACCGGCCCTGCAGCGGACCCTCCGTGTTCGCGCTGCCGCAGGCGGCGACGAGCAGGAGCAGCCCCAGGAGGGCGATTCGACATCCGGAAACGACGCGCATGACGGCCCTCCACGGGAAGCCCAACCCCACGAAGCGTACCAGTGTCCGGTCGGAAGACCCGCGTTCCCGTCCTGCTCCTTGGCAAGCCGGACCCGGGAGGGGAGAATCGGGGAGCCCTCGCGCGTCGAGGCCCTGGAGATTCACCGTGCGGATCCCGCTCCTGGTCGTCGTCTGGTTGGTCCTTTCCCTGGGAGCCTGCGGCGGCGGAGGAGGAGGCGGCGACGACGGTGGCGGCGACGGCACCCCGCCCGAGCCGGAGATCCTCTTCGAGGACGCCTTCGACGGCGAGTACCCCGGTGGCAACTGGCTCGTGCCGGGTCCGGGCGGGGTGATCGTCGACGCCGGCGGTGAGCCCG
>JAUXCH010000676.1 GCA_030618975.1 Planctomycetia bacterium | reverse complement strand
GCTGCGAGGCGTCGACCGAGAACCGGCACCGGCCCTGAGCGAGCGAAGCGAGTCGAATGGGGCCCGAGTGGCGCCACGAGAGCAGCGTGGCGTGAAACGACGGCGAAAGCCTTCCCGCCTGCTCGAGCAGCGCCAGGAAACGGCAACGGAAGCGCTCTTCGAGCTCTCGCTTCCGCGGCCAGATCACCGGGTGGAAGCGGCCGTCAGGAGTGACGACTCCCTCGGTCGCGATTGCATGCAGGTGGGGATGGAAGTTCGCGCCGTAGGATCCGAAGGTCGGGAGCATGCTCTGAGCGAGCGTAGCGAGTCGAAGGGCGAAGCCACGACACCCGGCACCCCCTTCGGCTCGCACGCCGCCTGCGAGAGCAACCCGCGAAGCGTCTCCCAGGCCGCTTTCGCCATCAGGCCGTGGAGACGACGCTCGCGCTCGATGAGCCCGCGAAGCGCCTTGGGGATGGTGAACACCACGTGGCGATGGGCCACGTCGAGCAACACCTCCTCGACGAGCCACTCGGCAAAGACGGCCGAACGCTTGGCTTGGCATGACGCACAAATTCCTCGTCGCCGACATGAGAACGCCAGGAGATGTTCGGCGCGGCAGTTGGGACAGCGGATGCGAGCGAAGCCACCGTGAAGGCGTCCGCAGTCCAGGTACGCGAACACGCACTTCCTGACCACGGGCCGAAGGGGACCCGAGCGCTGCTCGAAGCGGTCGGCGTGGGCCCACTCGTAGGCCTCGAAGTCCCGCTCCAACGCCTGGTACAGAACCGTCGTCTCCGGATGCCTCGGACGATATGCAGGTACCTGGCCGTCCCCTCGGGACGGAGTCCGACAGCCGGATCCGGTCGGGCAGGGCCCCACAGAAGAAGACCGCGCGGCACCCTTCGGTGGTCACACAGGCCCCCCGACATCCAGGCCGACCTCGAGACGTCACTGTGCTCGGCGCCTTCACGACAGCGTGGTCACGGCGCTCACGGCCCAGAGCACGGTCGGCGCCCGCCGCGTGCTCGTCAAGGGCGGGTACCTCGACGGCCAGGCCGTGGACCTCCTCTTCGACGGGGAGCGCGTCGAGACCTTCGCCGTGCCGCGGCTCGACTCCCGCAACACCCACGGCACGGGCTGCACCCTGTCGGCGGCGCTCGCGACCTTCCTCGCACAGGGGCACGCGCCGGTGGAGGCCGTGCGGCGGGCCAAGGCGTTCATCACCGTGGCGGTCGAGCACGGGGTGGACGTGGGCCGCGGAAGCGGCCCCACGAACCCCTACGCCTGGCTCGCCCACGGCTCCACGTAGGAAGGCGCCGCATGATCGAGAAGCTCGTCGCTGGCACCGCCGAGAGCTTGTGGAAATCACGTCGCGAGAAGAGGATGGGAATTTCAGTCAATCCCCCCGCCGTAGACCGTTCGACTCGCACTCCCGTGGAGCGACTCATGAACCGGCACTCCATCGTGCTGCTCCTCGTCGCGGCGTGTGTCGCCGGCTGCGGAGAACGGTCGCGGGACATCCCGCCCGAGGCGACGCCCGTGCAGGTCGTCCGAGAGGCCCTGGACGCGATCCGCGCGGAGGACGGCGAGCGCCTGCTCGCCTGCGTGCACCCCCCTCCCGGCAAGCCACACGACCGCAACGACTTCAGCGCGGTGGAAGAGACCCTGTCCAAGCTGGGCGACGTCGAGTTCACGCCGATCGCCCCGGAAACGGCGGTCACGGAGGACCAACGGGTCCTCGTGGTGCCCGTCGTTCTCCGCACCCCGGATCGGGACGACAGCCGGGTCGTGGGCGGCCTGGCCCTGAGTCGACAGGCGGAGGTGTGGGCGATCACCGCCCGGAGCCTGCGGGCACTGCTGATTCAGGCTCTGGACATCGCTACGGGCACGAGCCAGGCCTGGCGGATGACCCGGATCATGCTGGGGATCCTGGATACGACCCTGCGCAGTTACGCGGACGAGCACGCAGGCGCGCTGCCGAGCGCACTGGACGACCTGGTCACCGAGACCCGTTACGGCGAGCCCTACCTCAGCGCAGTCCCAGGCGACGGCTGGCGACGCTCGTTGCACTACGTCCCCCATCCGGACGGGTCGTTCGACCTGCGCAGCCTGGGCCCAGACGGCGTCGTGGACACCGACGACGACGTCCTGGTCCCCTGACGCGCAACGCCGAACAGGAACCAGGCCTGCCCGAGTTCCTGGGCTCCGTCCCAGCCGCCGGCAACTGCGAATCCGGTCCTCGCTCACCGCCGACCAGCGTCCGACCGTCCGGATCCGCGATGTGTAGGGCTAGGTGACTCACCGGACCTCCTCCGTCGAGACCCCGAACCGCCGTGCGACTCCCGTCAGCGCGTCCTCCGGTACGCCCGGAGAACGCAGAAACTCCTGCCACGAGGAGAGCGGCTCCCGGCGCACTGCCGCGCAACGCGAAGACGAGCGATGCGAGTGGGGCCAAGGTGGTCAACGGCGCGCTCACACACCGAGTCTTCGTCTGCCTCGGGATCCCGCCTGGCCATCTGTCTGGCCAAGCCTGCTCCGCCGTTCCCGGGGTGATCCACGCGCAGGGGCGCTTGAATGCTTGCCCGGATCTACGCTCCGGGGGCACGGATCCGGGTTGGGATCCAAGTATCGATCGAGGGCGCCTCCTGGCGGAGGGCCCGCGCGAAGAGGAAGCGGAGGCTCCCGTCCTCGGCGCCGAGTTCGAGCGCGCGTGCTAGCAGGACGGCCGCCTGCTCGTGCCGCCCCTCCCGAAGCGCCCGGCGCCCCTCGGCGAGGAAGTACGCCCGACAGCCGGGACAGGGTTCGCCCCGCAGCGCCGAGAACGAGCACCGCCAGCAGGGCGTCTCGTGACCGTCCACCCAGCCTCGGTTGTGGTCGTAGCACCAGGTCGTCTCGCCTCCACGGCCCACGTCGCACGTGCAGTCCGCGTCCTCGGCCGTGCGCAGGAAGACGCCCCGCTCCTCCTCGCCCCCGAACGTCGAGCGGACGTGCAGGCGCCCCTCCTCCACGCGCCCGACGGAGACGACGGGCTCCTGGACCACCTGCCCGCCGTAGTGGGTCATGGTGATCTTCAGCCTCTCGGCGTCTCCCGCCCACGTGCCGGTCGCAGCGAGCGATGGATGGGGCGGGACGGGACGGGGCGGATCCCCGCCTCGCCGTTCTCGAGGAGCACGAGCAGGCTGAGCGGGCGAGGCGACTTCGGCCCGTAGATGTGTTCGGCCTCCAGATCCCGCAGGTCGAGGGTTCGAGGGCGATCCATGGACGGATCAACACCCTTCTCCCGCGACGCGCGCGTCTCGGGCGCATCCGGGTCCTCCACCCAGACGCCGGCCACACCGGCCGTCCGGTCGGCGTCGCGAACCACGACGTAGC
>JAUXCH010000409.1 GCA_030618975.1 Planctomycetia bacterium | reverse complement strand
CTGCTCCCAACGCCGCCATCGCACGCATGTAGCGTTTCTCGGCAGGCGTCAGTCGGTCGAAGCGCACGCGGAAGAAACTCTCATCGAGTGCCGCCACCGCCGCGGATGACGCAATCTCGACGTCCTCCTTCGTGATGGGCGACGTTCTGGCCGTGTCCCACGAGTGCTTGCCCCACTCTTGGATGAAGTAGGCGTAGCCGTGCGTGTCATCCACGATCCGGGTCAGGGCCTTGGGGGTGATGTCCGTACCTTGATCGCGCAGGGGCTTCGCGATGGCGCGTTCTGCCGCTTCGCGCGGCAAGGGGCCGATCTCCGGGAACTCGAACAGTCGTTCTGCATAGGACTTCGCCCGTCCCATGCGCCCGCGCAGTTGCGGAAGCCCTGCGCCGACCAGCACGACGGGGAGGCGCCGTTGGGCTGTACGGTGAAGCGCCATGATGAGTGCTGCCAACTCGTCTTCACCCACGTATTGCAGCTCGTCTACGAAGAACGCCAGAGCCGTGCCCGCCTTCTTGGCGGCCTCCCCGGAGGCCTCCAACAGCGCTTGGAGGTCATGCTCGAGATCACCATTGTCGGCAAGGCCGGCTTCAGGCTGGAAGTCGAAGCCCACCTCGATGTCCTGATACGTCGCCTTCAAGGACGTCGCAAAGCCGGCCAGCGCTTGGAGGGCGCGCGTTGCGAGGGCCTTGGCTTGTGCGCTACGCGAGAGCCTGAGCAAGCCTTGCCGGAGTTGTGGGGCCAAGATGCCAGGCAACGACCGGTGCTCGGGGGCTTCGATGCGCAGGGTGTGGATGCCCAGGCCCTCCGCGTCCTCACGCATGCGATCGAGCAGCACCGTCTTGCCCACCCCCCGCAAGCCGATCAACAGGAGACTCTTCGCCGGGAGTCCCCGGCGTACGCGTTCGAGGGTGACGCGGGCGGCCTCTCGCAGGGCATCGCGACCGGCCAACTCCGGCGGGGGGGTACCGGCTCCAGGTGCGAAGGGGTTTGTGATGGGGTCCATGGCTGGATTATATGGAGTTTAGGGAGATTATCAATGGGAGATAAACTCGCTAACTTCGATCAAATCGACGGTGCGCCGTGAGATGCGGGCGCGACGAGCACCTACTCCCCGATGATCTTGACGAGTACCCGCTTGCGGCGGCGGCCGTCGAACTCGCCGTAGAAGATCTGCTCCCACGGTCCGAAGTCGAGGACTCCCTCGGTCAGGGCCACGACCACCTCGCGTCCCATGACCTGTCGCTTGTGGTGCGCATCGCCGTTGTCTTCGCCGGTGCGGTTGTGGTGGTAGCGCTTCGGGGACGCGTCGAACGGTGCGAGCTCCTCCAGCCACCGCTTGTAGTCCTCGTGGAGGCCGGGCTCGTCGTCGTTGATGAACGCGCTCGCGGTGATGTGCATGGCGTTCACGAGGACCATGCCTTCCCGCACGCCACTCTCCTCGACGGTCCGTTCCACGTCGGGGGTGATGTTCACGAATCCCATGCGTTCCGGGATCTGGAACCAGAGTTCCTTGCGGTAGGACTTCATCCGATGCTTCCGATCGCGAGGCCAAGACGCGACGTCGCATCCTACCGCTCCTTCCCCGATCGGGGGACCTCGGGAGCAAACGGGGGATGCACGCGGCAGTAGGATGGACGCCCTGGAGGGAGCGGAGGCCATCCATGCGGACCCTGGTGACGACCTTCCTTCTCCTTGGCCTGTGGGCGGGCGAGGCCCACGCGAATGCAGGGGTATTCGGCGGCAACGGGCAGACCGTCAGGTTGGAGACGTCGGCAGACGTCCAGATGCGCTCCGAGACCGTCGTCATCGCCTTGGGTCGGGGGCCCGGGCCCTTTGACAGCGGCGTGGGCGGGATGGACGTCGTGCTCTACAACTGCACCTTTGAGTTGTTGAACCTCTCGAAGAAGGAAACGACGATCCAGGTCGGCTTCCCGCTCCGGAACTACCAGGTGGACTTTGCCGAGAACGAGACGGAGGCGATCGACGCCAGAGCTCGAAGAGGTGTGCCCAGTCCCGGGAGTTGCGTGAGAGTCGAGATACATCCACGCACAGAATGATCCCGACCTGCTTCATCGTTACGCGCGTGGTGAGTTCCTGGAATCCGGGACGGTCTGCGAAACCACCGGCCGAGATACCGAGATCGTCGTCCACCAAGACCGGCTGCGGCCAGCCCAGTTTGATGGCGTGCTCGCGGAGGCCCACTTGGATGCGCGTGCTCTCGACGTTCTCGCGCACCTGCTTCTCGCCTGACTGACGTACGTAGACGACCGCGTTTCGGGTGCGGTGCGCCGACGTGACACGTTGATCACGATCGGGGATCATCGACTTCGCCCTCCTTGCTTTCCTTGGCGCCGCGCGCTCGCTGGTGCTCGACCCCGATGATCTGCAGCAGCAGGGCGCTGGCTGCCTGCGCCGCCCTTGCTCCGATCTCGGGAGGCAGTACGACGTGCTCGTCGAGCGCCACCCAAAGCAGTTGTTGCTCCGCCTTCTCCATGGACCTGGTCCTCCCGGGCAGCAGGGTTTCCCTCCATGCTGCCGGAGGTGGGCCCCTCCTCGCCGGGGGCGAGATCGAGCGTGTTCTTGATTTGGAGAAGGGCGACAACGGACACGCATGGGGCCGATGCCAGGCAGACATTGGCCACGTCCGCCTCCGTCATCCAGGCAGGGACCGTCAAGCGGCGGTCCTCGAGCTGAATGGTGAACGCGGGCTGTGGCTTCGTTCGCACGAGGACCGGCGAGAAGCGCTGACCCACCAAGGGGTGGAACGGGTAGTGGACGGTGATGGTTGGGTCACTGGCATTGTGGCCCAGGTTTCTGATCGAGGCCTGGTGGCGGAGCCTCAAGCACAAATGGCTCTTCCTGAACCCGCTCGACTCCGTCACCAAGGTCCGGCGGCTCGTCGAGTTCTACGTCGAGGAACACAACAGCCGTCTCCCCCACTCAACGTTTCGCGGCCAGACACCGGATGAAATGTACCTGGGCGAAGGCGGGGAGATCCCTGCCCGTCTGGCTGCGGCGAAGCAGGACGCCCGCCACAGGAGACTCGAGGCAAACCGGCCCGCGCACTGTTCCGTGTGCGCCTGAACTCTGCGCTCTCAACCTCAAGAACCCGACGCATCCCGTGTTCACCATGAACCGAAGAAGGGAGTCACCTCCAGTAGTGATCGCCACGTGCTCATCTCGGCTCGACCCTCGACCCAACGGAGTGACCTCCGTGGTTGAGGGGACCGTGCTCCGCCCTGGCCTGGCGGAAGAGCGTCTCCCATCGGCGTGTCGGCAACTCGAACAGAACAGTGCCGAATGTCGTGGCACGGAGCACTGACATACGTCAAGCGCCCCGTCGCCGGGCGGGCGACGACGAGACCGAAGGCGCCGAAGACGAGGCGGATCGTCGCCCCTTCGGCCACCGTCACCGGGCTGCTCAGAAGCGCCTCGCGCGTCAGCAGGAGTCCGAGGGCCTGCAGCACGGCGGCGATCGGGGCCAGGATCGAGAAGCTCGTCGCGTCCACAGCCGAGAGCTTGTGGAGATCACGTCGTGAGACGTACTCCCAGGATCGCTCGAGGTCATCCACCGCACACGGGAGAATCGTCAGCCGATCGACCTGGCCGAGCCGTTCCCTCCACGCGAGGGCCACGTCGCGGGTCGCATTGCGATCGAGGAACGTGTACGTCTCGAGGACGATGGGAACCGACGTGAACAGCAGGGCCTCGAAGACGGACTCGCGCTGGATCACGAGCGGAAGAGCACCATGAATATCCACCATGAGGTGGTGGATTCTCATGGTCCAGTGACCTGGACGCCATCCTCGTCGAAGACGCGCGGCGCCCTCGAAAGCGCCTACAGCAGCGTCATCAGCGCGATGCCGCCCACGGCCAGCAGCGCGGAGATCCACGCACGCCGGTCGTGGTGCTCGCCGAGGAAGGCGGCGGAGAGCGGGATCAGCCAGACGGGGGCCAGGGCGTTCAGCGTCGCGGCCACGCCGGCGTGGGTGGACCACGCCATGCCCGCCTGATTGGTCAGGATGCCCAGGAAGGTCGCGAGGAAGGCGGCGAACGCGACCTGTCGAAGGACCCCGCGGGGCGCGAGCTCGAGTCGCCATTCCCTCAAGCGCCCCAGCGACAGACCGGCGACGATGAGGCCGGCGGCGCCGAAGACGAGACGGATCGTCGCCCCTTCGGCCACCGTCACCGGGCTGCTCAGGTGCGCCTCGCGCGTCAGCAGGAGCCCGAGGGCCTGCAGCACGGCTGCGATCAGCGCCAGGCGGGCCCCGCGCTTCAGCGCCGCGCGGCGAACGGGATCGGCGTGGCGTTCGAGCACTGCCATGACGATGCCCGCGAGACATACGGCCATCCCGATCCAGACCGTCACGGGCGGGTGCTCGGAGAAGGGGGGGAGCACGGAGCAGGCCATGACGAGCGCCGGAGACAGGGTCATGTAGACGTTGGTGCGCCGCGGGCCGATCTCCAGGAACGCCTTGAACAGGATCGTGTCGCAGATCGCCAGGCCGACGAGGCCCGAGGCCGCGAGCAGCACGAACGTGCGCGTGCCGATGGCCGCGGGCCACGGGGCACCGCCCAGAACCACGAGCAGCAGCAGGTAGCAGCCCACCGCCGTCAGGTTCTTGCCGAGGTTGATGGCGGCCGCGCCCGGCTGCGGGCGGATCCGCATGAAGAGGATCCCCGACACCGCCCAGAGCAGGCTGCTCGCGGTCGCGCTCAGCTCGCCGGCGAAGGGGAAGGGGAAGCCCACCGCCGGGCCTAGCCGTCGCCCGCGTTCCCGACCTCGAGCTCGATCTCACCGCCCTCCCTGGGCACGATCTCGCGCCGGACGAGGCGCCGCGGGGGCGTCGTGCCGGCGTCCCGGACCTCGACGACGACGGGTCGTCCCACGAGACCGGGAGGGAGGAGGAACGAGCCGGCGAGGCCTCCGATCGGATGCGCCGCCTCGGTGTGGAGGATCGGACCCTCCTCCCACCGCACGTCGACCGCGAGCGTCGCGTCCGCCGCGGCTCCGACGACGCGCACGCGCTCGCCCGGGCCGGGGCCCGCGGCGGAATCGTCCTCGTCCGTGCGCAGGACCAGGAACACGATGCCGGCCACGCCGAGCAGCAGGCTGACGGCACCGACGACGACGGCAAAACGCAGCAGGAGGGGCGGGCGCTCCCGGGTCATTCCGCGTCTTCTCCCCGTTCCTCCGACG
>JAUXCH010000237.1 GCA_030618975.1 Planctomycetia bacterium | reverse complement strand
GTCGCCGGTCCGGACCACGATGAGGTCCCGGACGCCGAGCAGGGCCACGTGCCCGTCGGCGGCGTCGACGACGCAGTCCTTCGCGTCCACGGCCGTGACGTCGCCCCGGATGCGGTTGCCCTCGGCGTCGGGCTGCCTGTGTCGGGCCACCGCATCCCAGCTGCCGAGGTCGTCCCACTCGAGGTCCGCGGAGAGGACCTCGACCCGCCGGGTTCGCTCCATGATCCCGTAGTCCACGGAGATCGAGGGGATGGCGTCGTACGCCCTCCCCAGAGCCGCGCCGAACCCGCGCGTGCCCCAGCGCTCGAACGCCGAGGCGATGGGCTCCGAGACCTCCGGAAGGTGCTCGGCGGCCTCGGCGAGAAGGACCTCGGGCCGGAAGGCGAACGTGCCTCCGTTCCACAGGTGGCGCCCGTCGGCCACGAGACGCCGCGCACGAGCCGCCCCGGGCTTCTCGACGTAGCGCTTCACGACGTGGACGTTTCCGACCGCGCGCTTCTCGATGCGTTCGCCGATCTCGAGGTAGCCGTATCCCGTAGCCGGGTGATCCGGCTCGAGGCCCAGCGTGAGGATCGCGTGCGCGCGCTTCGCGCGCGCGGCCATGGCGGCGAGGATCCTGCGGTAGCGGCCCGCCGGGCGGACGTGGTGGTCGGCCGGCAGGGCGAGGACCGTCGCGCCCGGCGCCGTCATGGTGCGGGCCGCCACGTGCGCCGTCAGGATGACGGCGGCGGCCGTGTTGCGCGGCCGGGGCTCGGTGAGGTAGGCGTCCTTCCCGAGACCGGGCAGATGGCGCGCGAGCTCCTTCGAGAGATCCGCGGGCGCCACGATCCACGGCGGCGCGGCCGAGAGGGGGGCGACGCGCTCGACGGTCAGCTCCACGAGCGATCGCGGGTCGTCCCCGTCGAGAGCGAGGACCTGCTTCGGTCGCGAGCGGCGGCCGGCCGGCCAGAAGCGCGTTCCCGAGCCGCCGGCGAGGATGGCGAGTCTGAGGTCCTGTCGCGTCATGGGGGTCCTCGGTTCCGGAACCGGAACGGTACCCCGAGCCGTGGTCGGAGCCTCTACCGGAACCAACGCGGGAGCCGCCGCGGTGGCGGCTGCGGCGTCCCCGTGCCCTCGAAGGGGTGGTCGTCTCCGAGACCCAGAGGCGGCAGCGCCATGATCTCCGGCTCCGCGCTGCTCAGGTCGCCCCGGAGGCGGACCGCGTAGAGCAGGTCCTCCCTCAGGACCGCGTCGAGCACGTCGCCCACGACGGGGAACTGCATGATTCCGGGGAGCAGGAAGCTCTTGATGAAGTCCGGGGTGAACACGAGATCCGCGTAGCCCCCCAGGTCGACGGTGCCGCGGCCGGGCATGTCGAACAGCGGCCCCGCGAGATCGAAGCGGCTGAACGTGATGACCTCGTCGCGCAGGGTGAACACCGCGTCGGCGCGCTCGAAGCGCGGAGGTGGGTCCACGGCGAGAACGTCCGCGAAGAACGCGAAGATGTTCGCGACGACGGGCAGGTCGCCGAGGTTGCCCTCGCGGATGGAGAGCGCGCCGCGCGCCGTGAGGTCGCGCGTCTCGCCGCTCCGGTTCTGGAACTGGATCCAGGCCGTGCCGACGCCGCCGAGCGGCGGGCCGGTGGGGGCCAGATCCTCCCGCAGGGCCTCGAGGCGGAAGCCGTCGATCCGGGCGTCGCCCTCGTAGGCCGTGGGTTCGCGTGTATGGAGGATCAGGCGGCCCCGCAGGCGCCCCCCCGCCACGGTGCCGGCGAGTCGGTCGGCGCGTAGGATGCCGTGCTCCCAGACGACCGGAATCGTCGCGTTCTCGACGGTCAGGCCGAACAGTTTCGCCTCGCGGATCACGAGCGTCCCGCGCCCGCTCGGATCGTCGCCGAGGCGGAGCCGGTCGAGCCGGACCTCGCCGGTGAGGTCCTCCACCGGGATGTCGCCGCCGAACGTGAAGTGGTCGAAGACGACCCGCCCGGTGAGCGTCCGGTGATCGGTGTCGTCCGGGGGCGAGAGCACGAGGGGCCTGAGCTCGAGACGGCCCCGGGCGGCGTCGCCGCGGGACTCGTCGGCCGGAGCCAGCAGGGCGAGGTCGCCTTCGAGGCGCAGGCTGCCGTCCGGGCGGACGTCGATCGTCATCGCGTTGCTCGAGATGCGCCGTCCCTCCACCCAGTCGGCGAGGATGTCGCGCGCCTCGTCCGGGAGGAGGTCGAGGATCTCGGGCGTCGGCTCCAGCTCCTCGAGGTGGAACGTCACCCGTCCTGCAATGCCGCCCGTCGAGATGTGCGCGGTATCGACCTCCAGGCGGATGCCCGGGGCCTCGCCGCGCAGGCCGGTCACGGTGACCTCCTCGCCTTGCACGTCGATGCGGTCGGCGCGGATCGCGAGGGCGCTCCCCTCCGGCAGGTTCACCACCCCGTCGAGGCCCGTCGCGACGACGTCCACCCGCACGGGCTGGTCGGGTCCGGGCTCCCTGTACAGATGGACCTCGACCGCCAGGCGGGCCCCCTCACCCAGCTCGAGGCCCTCGGGCAGCAGTGGCTCCTCGGCGAGGCGCTCCAGCCCCTTCAGGAGCTCAGGTGTGACGCGGAGCACGCCGGTCTCGATGCGGATGTCCCAGCGTCCCTCGGGTCCGCCGTGGATCTCCCCCTCCACGAGGACCGCGGCGTCGAGCATGCGGCCGGTCAGGCCGGTCAGGCGCACCACGTCGTCCTCGACGCTCAACGTGCCGCGGAGATCGGTGATCTCGATAGGCAGGTCGGATTCCGCGGCGTCGAGCCGGATCGACGCGCCGTGCAGCGAGGCCTCGAGCTTCACCTCGCCCGGTTCGTTCTCCAGCGGGACCTCGAGCTTTACGTCCGCGTGTCCGCGCGGGTCGAGCCAGCGCCAGGCATCGGCGACCGCGCCCTCCGTGATCTCCGCCTTGCCCACGGCCTCGGCGAGGGCCCCGGCCAGCCCGATGTCGTCGGCCTCGACGAACAGCCTGCCCCGTTCGTGGTGCGCGTCGTAGATCGCGTGCAGGCGGACCGCCGCCCCGTCCGCAAGGCCCTCGACGTCGAACGCGAAGACCTGGCCGCGCTGTGTCGGGCCGATGAAGGGGCGGCGCAGCGTGACCTCGCCGGACACCGCCTCGAGCAGCATCGGGAACCGGGCGTAGCGGAACTTCTCGTCGCCGAGCGTGATCCGGACCTCCGCGTACGCCTTCGTGTCCCGCCCGGGGACGGAGATCACGTCGACCTCGACCCGGTCGAGCTCGCCCGAGACCTGGAAGTGGTCGAACAGGTCGCTGAACTCGCTGCCCGCGACCGCGGCCTTGAGGTCCTCGTCGGTCGGGACCCTCTCGGCGTCGATCGTGATGCGGATGTCGGGGATGCCCTCTCCGAACCGGATGCGGCCGGTCTCCCCGCCGGTCCAGGCCCCGTCCCCGGGGCTTCGGATGCGAACCGTGGTGTCGGGACCGTTGAACCCGACCACGCCGTCGAACCACACCTCGCCCTTCTCGATGTGCACGCTACCGGCTGCGTCATGCACCGGGTACGGGAAGCCCTGGGGCGAGCCGTCCTCGGCCGGGGTCCCGACGTAGCGGAAGGACACGTACTCGAGGATCGCGTCCACGCTCCACTCGATGTCCTTGCCGGGTTCCTTGGAGATCAGCACGTCCGCGTCGACGACCCCTCCGGGATCGAACGTCTCGAAGATCTCGCGTCCGTCCTGCTCGAAGGAGTCCCTCACGTCGGGTGACTCCAGGCGGAGATCCTTGATCCGGATGGTCAGATCGAACTTCTCCCAGTCCTCGCGGACGTACCCGCTGACCTTCACATTTCCGCCGCCGAGCGCCTTGAGCAGACCCTCCAGGTTGATCGTTCCGCCCTCGAGCCACACCTCGAGGTTCGCGCGCTGGAAAAGCCGGTCGATTGCCTCGCGGCTCGAGGCCTCGATGACTTTGGCGGCCGGGAGCTGGGAGAGATCGATCCGGACCTCGCCTTCGAAGCGGGGGTGAACCGACAGCTCGCCTTGTCGCAGGTCGGGGCGCCGCGACAGGGCGACGAGCAGTTCCCCGCTCTGACCCCGCTGGCTCCTCAGCGGCGCGGCGACCGCGTCCGCGAGCGTGTCGAGGATCTCGGGCGAGATGATGAAGGGGTGCCAGACCACGCCTAGGACCAGTTCGTCCGCGTCGGGCTTGGCATATCCTTGCACGCGGATCCGCTTCTGGTCTCGCCCGAGGCCAAGGGGCTGACCGCTTCCGCTCAACGCGAGGTCGCCTCTCGGGGTCGGATCGGCTTTCAGCCGGATGTCGCCGAGTCGCAGCTCGATTCCCGGTTGGAAGCGCTCGGACTTCTCGTGGGTCCGGACCAGCACCTCGCACTCCCGCAGCCGGATGGCGGGAAGCAGCCCTGTGCTCTCGTCCGACTTCAGGTCGAACGGGAAGTCGCGCACCAGAGCGCCGTCCTCCGTCTCCCGGAAGACGATGCGCGCACCTCGGATGACGATCACCTCCGGCCGGTAGAGCCCGGAGGCGATGGCGAGCAGGTCGTGCTCGACCTTGACGTGTCGCGCCTCGAGGGACGGACGGTCGCGTCCCTCCTCGAAGACCTGCAGGTCGCGGATCCGGACGCCGTCGACGAGGTCGATCTCCAAGCGGCGGTACTTCACGTAGGGGCCGAAGATCGACTTCAGCTTCTCCTCGGCCAGCGTGCCGAGCAGTTCGGGGTCGGGACGTACCGCCACGCGGTAGCCCCAGACGCCGAGGAGCGTGACGACCAGGAGGGCGCACGCCTGCAGCAGCCGGTAGCGGAAGCGCGGCCTCAATCGAGCTCCGTCAGGGCGATTCCGCCACCCCCTCCGGCTCCCTTGCGGCGACCCGGGGGGCGCTTGCGGTCCGGACGTAGCGGCGCTTCACGCGGCGACCGATGCCGCACAGGATCTCGTAGGGAATGGAGTCCGCCCACGCGGCCAGCTCCTCGACGCGGAGGACGCCCTCGCCGTCGCGGCCGAGCAACGTCACGACGTCGCCGATGCTCGCTTCGGGGACGTCGGTCACGTCCACGCACACGTAGTCCATCGACACGCGGCCGACCACCGGGCACCTGCGTCCCCGCACGAGAACCTCCGCTCGGTTCGAGAAGGCGAACCGGTACCCGTCGTTGTATCCCACGGGCAGGGTCGCGATCCGGCTACGGCGGCGGGCGGTCCAGGATCCCTGGTAGCCGATGCGTGCGCCGCGGCGGTGGTCCTTCATGAACACGAGCTGCGTGCGCCAGGAGAGGGCCGGAGTCAGGTGGGTGTCGGTGCGTCCGTGCGGGTCGACCCCGTAGACGGCGAGGCCCGGCCGGACCATGTTGAACGTGCTGGGCAGCGTGGAGAGCACGGCGCCCGAGGCGTAGGCGTGGCGCCACGTGGGCCGGAATCCCTCCTCCGCCAACGCGGCGATGACCTTGCGGAACCTGCGCACCTGACGCTCCGCGCTCGCTCCGCCGTCGGGACCCGCGGACGCGAGGTGCGTGGCCACGCCCTCCAGCACGAGACCCTCCGAGCGGCGGATCTCGCGTGCGATGCCGAGCACGCGCTCGGGGTGGCACCCGAGGCGTCCCATCCCGGTGTCGACCTTCACGTGGACCGGGATGGACGCGCCGTCCCGTCCGACGACCTTGCGCAGCATGCGCACGCGGTCGCCGCTGTGGACGGTGATGGCGATGCGACCGCGGATGACGTCCTGGAGCTCGCCCGAGACGACCGCGCCGAGCACGAGGATCGGGGCGGTCACGCCGGCGCCGCGCAGCTCGAGCGCCTCGGTGGAGTCGCCGACGCCCAGGCAGGCGACGCCGTCGTTTGCCAGGTGCCACGCGACGGGCACCGCACCGTGGCCGTACGCGTCCGCCTTCAGGACGAGCATCAGGTCGACGCCCGCGCCCGCCTGGCGGCGAACCTCGGCCAGGTTCCGCCCGATGGCGTCCAAGTCGACCTCGGCCCACGTTCTCTGGTGCTGCAGCATCGGTTCCTGGATCGGCGAGATCACGACACGCGCCTCACCCGGGGTCGGGAGCCCGCCCATCTCGAGACCTTGTCTACTTCGGTCGGTCGTTTCGACCCGGCGCCGCAGGATCACCCTCCGTCTCGCCGGCCAGCCGGCGCTCGGGCGCCGAGACCTGCAGGTAGACGGGAACCAGGACGTGGGGCGAAGCCGCGCGACCCTCGGAGGGCTCCGCCCGGGCCTCGGCGAGGAGGGCCGCCGCCCCGGCTCGCACCTCGAGCGCCTCGCCCGGCGCGCCGACGCCCGCGAGCAGGGCGGGAGCCTCCTCACCGACCACGAGCGTACCCGCCGCCGCAGACAGCACGTCCACGGCCGGGTCGCGTCCGGGCTTCGAGAGCCGTTCGCGCCGCCCTTCCCGCTCGGGTCCGAAGCGTGCGTGGTAGAGACGGCCGCGCCCCGCGTCCCGCACCGCGAGCACCTTCCGGTCGGGAGGGGCCGCCCGGGCCAGCGCGGCGAGGCTGAGCACGCCCGTGACGGGGATGGAGAGGGCCCACGCGAGGCTCTTCGCGGTCGTCACGCCGACGCGGATGCCCGTGAAGGAGCCGGGACCGACGTCCACGACGACGGCCTCCAGGTCCGCCACCCGTGCGTCCGCGTCCTCGAGGAGCGCCTCCACGGCCGGCAGGACGTAGCGGCCCCGTGCCGCGCCCCGGCCCAGGAGGCGGATCTCGAGTCCACCTCCAGGGAGCGAGAGCCCGATCTCGCCGTGGAGGCCGCTGGTGGCGAGGGAGAGGACGAGCGCCATGCGGGGATGCTACGGGAGGCCCGGACCGGGGGCTCCCCGGGATTCACCCGGTATAACGGCGCCCCGGACGGCAGGAGGGCGGACCGCGTGACCACCTGGTTCTTCGGCACGGACGGCATCCGGGACCTGGCCGGCGAGGGGCGACTCGCACCCGAACACGTCGCGCGGGCGGGCCGGGCGTTGGCCCGCTTCGCCGTCGCGGGCGGCGCGGGCACGCCCCGCGTCTGCGTGGGACGGGATCCCCGGCCGAGCGGCGCCGACCTTTCGGCCCGCCTCGCGAACGCGCTCGCCCAGGCGGGCGCGACGGTGGAGGACCTGGGCGTGGTCCCCTCTCCGGTCGTCGCGTGGTCGGTCGTCGACGGTGGCTACGACCTCGGCATCGCGGTGAGTGCCAGTCACAACCCGCCCGCGTACAACGGGATCAAGCCGTTCTCGCGCCGGGGCGAGAAGCTGACCGTCGACGACGAGCGCCTCATCGAGGCGCTCATGCTCGAGGACGACGGC
>JAUXCH010000811.1 GCA_030618975.1 Planctomycetia bacterium | reverse complement strand
GTCGACGACGCGCCCGGCGAGGTGACGACCGCGCGCGAGCGTGATGTCGACGCGTTCCGTCCCGGCCTCGGCGTAGACGTTCACGGGCCTCGTGAACCCGGGAGGAGGCGCCACGTCGAGTGCCACGAACCCGTCGTGGAGGCCCACGAGCGTGTAGTGTCCTTCCTCGTCGGTCGTCGCGCGGGGTCCGCTGCGTTCGCGCCGGGAGCTGTCCGCGGTGTCGTGGAAGAGGACGCGCACCTCGACGCCGGCGAGGGGGCGATCCTCCCCGTACGAGACGCGGCCCTCGATGCGACGGCCCGGGAGCAGGTGGAGCGTGAGGGGACCATCCAACGCCACGTCGGCCCGGTAGAAGGGCGCGGCGTTCAGGGGCAGTCCTGCCCCGTCCTGCGGCTCGCCGACGCTGATCCCCGCTCGCCGAACAGGTAGCGAGACCTCGAAACGGCCAGCTTGGAACCGAAAGTCGTGGTGGGATCCGGTCGCCTGCGCGAGCAGGTGGAAGCGGACGCGCCCGGAGGCCACCGGCTCCCCGCTCGGCCCCAGCACGCGTCCGACGACGTCGTGGAACTCGTGCCCCACGATCCGGACCGGGCGGCCCTCGTGCGTGATGCGTTGTCCGAGCGGCCACGCCCGCATCTCCACCTCGAACGGGCCGCCCGGAAGCCCGACGAGACAAAAGCTCCCGTCCTCCTCGCTGCGTACCGTGTAGGGCACGTACCCGAGGGTGTCGGCGGACGAGAGCGAAACCTCCCCGTTCGCCCACGGCGTGCCGTCGGGATGAACGAGCATTCCCTCGAGTACGTAGGACGCGGGGGCCTGGAGGACGACCTCCCGTGTGCCCGACCCGCCGCCCACCTCCACGCGGTGACGGTTCCCGATCGGGTAGATGGCGTGGAGATCCGCCAGGAACACCTCGTGCACGCCGGGCGAAACGGCTTCGAAGGCGAAGCGCCCCTCCGCGTCGGACCGCGCCCTCCGCCCTCCGTCGCGCGGAGCCGCGTCCATCAGGACCACGGCGCGCTCGAGCGGGTCGCCCGCCGCGTCGAGGACCCGCCCGCGGATCGTGCGCATCGTCACGACGCGCAGCTCGACCTCGAGGTCCGCATCGCCCGGAGCGATCACGAGCTCGACCGGCCTGGGCGTTCGCAGGTCTCCGGCCCCGGCGACGAGCTTCCAGTCGGGACGCGGCGCGAGGCCGGAGAAGGAGAAGGCGCCGGCTTCGTCGGCGTACGTGTGGACCCGGCCCACCGTCCTGAACGCCGCGTGGCGCGCGTCCGGGCCGCTCGCGGCCTCGACGCGTGCCCACGGGACACCCGCGCCGGCCTCGTCGACCACGTGACCCCGCAGCGCCACGCCGCGCTCGAGAACCAGGTCGCGTTCGAGGGCTGCGCCCGCGGGCATCGCGATGGGAAGGCCCAACTCCCACGGAGCGCGCCTGCCGCCACTCTCCTCGGAGAGGCCCGGAAGGGTGTACCCCTCGGCCGCCACGAGGAGCCGACCGTCGCCGGGAGGGACGCCCTCGACGACGTAGCGGCCCTCCTCGTCGGACAGCGCGCCGAACAACTGCCACCCTTGCATCGGCTCGTGCGCCACGCCGACGCGCGCGTGCGCGATGGGCTGCCCTTCGACGTCGAGCACGCGGCCACGGAGGCTGCCCGTCGGGTGGAGCGTCACGTCCTCCCGGAGGAGGGCCCCGGCGCGTACCGCCGGACCCAGATGGAGTGCGTAGGTCGCGAATCCCCTCTTCTCGACGTTCAGGAAGAAGCGCGACGCACGGACGAGCTGTGACAGGACGTAGCGACCGTCCGCCCCGGTCCGGGTGACGGCGCGGTAGGAGGCTCCGCCCTCCTGGTTGAGCGTCACCAGGACCTCGGCGCCCGACACGGGTGTGCCGCCCGCATCCCGCACCAGACCTTCGAGCCGTGCCCCGTCGGGCCGGCCGAGCGTCACGACGACGGTTGCGGCCTCCGGCGGCGCCACGAGGGTACGCTTCGCCCGCCCCGGCACGAGACCGGTCACGCGCCGGGACACGGGCGGCACGGCGGGAAAGTGAGCGCGTCCCGTCCCACTCGTCCGGAGCCAATCGGACCCCCAACCGTCCGCGTAGACGGCGGTCCATCCGACGAGAGGTCGGCCTTCCGCGTCCACCAGGCGCACCTCGAGCGCCGTGCCCACCCGCACCCGGAGTCGCGCCTCCCGCACCTGGGTCGGATCGAGCCGGAACCAGGTGATCGAGGCGTAGCCCGGCGCCTCGGGTACGGCCCGCACGCCGTACGTGTGTGCGGACGGCAGCGCGAGAAACACGTAGCGGCCTTCCCCGTCGGTGCGCGTGCGATCGATCGGTCGGCGCGGGCTCGGCTCCGGAAGGCTCCCCTTCGCCGACCTGGCGAACAGCCTGGACCCGGCCGAGCGGAAGAGTAGGACCGTGCAGCCGGGGAGCGGATGCTCCGCCTCGTCGACGACCACGCCCTGGATCGTCCCCGGCGGGAGGCCCACGATGACCTCCTCGTCGTCCGGCATCTCGTCCGCACGACCGCGGAGCAGGACCGGTTCGCCCGC
>JAUXCH010000859.1 GCA_030618975.1 Planctomycetia bacterium | reverse complement strand
CGAGCAGGTCGTAGACGGACTGCGCGGCGCTCTGGATCCCAGCCGGCAGGGAGGCCGCGCCCCGAACGGCGTCGAAGTACTCGCGCAGGTCCCGGTACTCGTTCGCGTGGAAGAACGTCGCCTGCGACCTGAGCCCGGCGAGGACCGGCCAGTCCAGACCCGTCGCGTCCTGGAGCGCCGCGCCGGCGAAGGTGTCGATCGCGGCGTTCAGCGCGGGAATGCCGCCGACGTCCACGACGGAGGCGTTGCCGTTGTACTTGCTCGCAGCGTGATGGTCCTCGAGCAGCAGGCGCAGAGCAAAGGCCTCGGGACTCGCCTGCGGGTTCTGCACGAGCCAGCCGATGGCCCGGTCGTAGTAGATGTCCGAGCCGAGCGGCTTGGCCCAGCGGGGTCTCTGGGACGCGAGCACGTAGCCCACGTCCCCCACCATCTCCGTCGCCACCTCGACGTGCTGCATGTCGCAGGCGTCGAGCACCACCACGTCGAGGTACGGCACGGCGTCGAGGATCTGTCCCAGCTCGGACGTGGGGATCGAGTCCTTGTCCGTCTGGTCGAAGGCGACACCGTACGGGCTCCCGTGGTCGTAGACGATCAGCGCGTAGTGCTGGGCGGGCGCGGAGGCTATCGCCTTCTGGATGAACGTGCCCAGGGTCCAGGGGTGCCCCACGTTGACCTCGGGCTTCGCGGGGTCGAGCGGCGCCATGGTCGTGGCGTAGCTGTTCGGCAGGCCGTCGAAGATCACGCGTCCCCAGCGCGAGTCCGTCCAGTCGGTTCCCCCCTGGGTCGGGATGGCTGCCGAGAAGTACCCGCCGCCCGCGGGCTTCGGGTGGCGGTCGAGAAACGCGACGATCGCCACGGAGGACCCCGCCGTGTCCACCTGCTCGAGCTGTGCGAGGTTCGTCGTCGCCTGCCACTCGCGGTCGCCGTCCCCGTCGAGGAACGCGATCACCGTCCAGTCGAGCATTCCGGGTGGGGTGTTTCCGCCGCCCCCCCCGCCGCACGCGGCGATCGACACCATGCAGAGCAGCAAGGCCCACGACGAGCTTCGTCCCACGGCAGTCTCCCTTGGCCCCACCAGGGTAGGACCCGGGCGCACGGGAGAACACCCCGGATCCGGCACGGACTGGAAGGGGTCAGGGGACCAGGTGGTACTGCTGGAGCTTGCGCCAGAGCGTCGAGCGGTGCATGCCCAGCTCCAGCGCCGTCGCCTGGCGGTTGCCGCCGTGCCGGGCGAGAGCCTCCTGGATGATGGCGCGCTCCGACCTCGGTTCCCGGTCGGACCGCGATGCGTTCTCGGCGGCCTGCTGGATCCGTCGGGGAAGGTGCCGCGGCTCGATCTGCTCGCCCCTGCACATCACGAAGCCGTGCTCGATCGCGTTCTCGAGCTCGCGAACGTTGCCCGGGAAGTCGTAGCGGCGAAGCAGGGCCAGCGCCTCGTTCGTCATGCTCTGGATGTTGCGCGACCGCTTCACTCGGAACCGGCGGATGAAGTGATCGACGAGCAGGGGCAGGTCCTCGAGTCGTTCCCTGAGCGGCGGGAGACAGATGTTGACCACGTTGATGCGGTAGTAGAGATCCTCGCGGAACCGCCCCTGCTCGATCATCCGGTCCAGGTCCCTGTTCGTGCTGGCGAGGATCCGGACGTCGGTCTTCTGGACCTTGACGGAGCCCAGCGGACTGAACTCTCCGCTGGACAGCACGCGCAGGATCTTCACCTGGAGCGGAAGCGGCATCTCACCGATCTCGTCGAGGAGCAGGGTCCCGCCTCTCGCAAGCTGGAACTGCCCCGGCTTGGACCGTTTCGCGTCCGTGAAGGCCCCCTGCTCGTAGCCGAAGAGCTCCGATTCCAGGAGGTTCGCGGGCAGCGCACCGCAGTTGATCTTGAGATACGGGCCCTTCCGACGCGGGCTCAAGCTGTGCAGCGCCTGGGCCACGAGCTCCTTGCCGCTCCCGCTGGGGCCGGCGATCAGGACGCTGCACTCCGATTCGGCGACCTCGGGGAGGATCGAGAAGATCCGCTGCATCTCCTCGTTGGCGCTCACCATGTTGCCGATACCGGTGATGTGGTGGAGACGCCGCTCCAGGTTCTCGATCTCGGTGAGATCGCGGAAGAATTCCACCGCCCCGATCACCTCGCCGTCGTCGTCGCGGAGGATCGACGTCGTCACGCGGATCGGCACCTTCCGCCCGTCGCGCGTGATGATCGTCACGCGCACGTTCAGGACCTCGTCCCCGTTCAGGAGCGTCGTCCTGAGCGCGCACCGTTGGTGGCAGAGCTCCGTCCGGAAGATG
>JAUXCH010000479.1 GCA_030618975.1 Planctomycetia bacterium | reverse complement strand
CGGAATCGGGTCCGCTGTCGCGAGCCGTTCGGGAAGGGCCAGGCGGTCGTCGACGTCGCACGTGGCGGGGTCCCAGCCGAGCAGGCCGGCCAGCACCGCTCGGTCGGTGCCGTGCCCACGTCCCGTCGCCGCCAACGACCCCTGCAGGACGACCCGGATCCGGTGCGGCACGAGACCCGCGGCGATCGCGTGGTCCCGGACGAAGGCCGCGGCCCGCATGGGACCGACCGTGTGGCTGGAGCTCGGACCCGGTCCGATGCGGTAGATCTCGAGCAGGCGGGTCGTGATGGCGTCGGTCACGGGTCCCGCCTCGCGAGCAGGGCATGCACACGGTGCAGGGCGATGGCGGCGGTGGCGGCCACGTTCAGGGAGTCGGAACCGGGCGCCATCGGGATCCTCACGTGCCCGTCGGCCAGCTCGAGCGTGGCCGCGTCGAGCCCTCGCTCCTCGCTGCCGAGGAGCAGCACGGTACGCACCGAAAGCGGGAGACGCGAGAGCGCCCCGTCCAGGTCCTCGGCCGCGGGTGCCGGCGTGAGCGCCAGGAGCGCGTACCCGGCGTCTTGCAGCCTGCCAAGCGCGGCGGGCCACGGTTCGGGATGCGCGAACGCCAGGCTCAGCGCCGTGCCCATCGACGTGCGGAGGGCCTTCCGGTAGAGCGGGTGGGCACAGCCCGGCGAAAGGAGGACGGCGCACGCGCCGAACGCGTGCGCGCTTCGAAAGATCGTCCCGACGTTGTCCGGATTCGTGACGCGCTCGAGGCCGACGACGATCCGGGGACCGTCGGCAAGCAGCGCGGGGACGTCGTCGAGAGCGAGCGGGTCCGGCCGCCTCGCCAACGCCAGGCAGCCCTGGTGGAACCGGTAGCCCGTCAGCGAGCGCAGGCTCGCCGGGCCGTCCACCACGTAGACGTCGGCAGGGGATCCGCTCTCTTCGAGGTCGGCGCGCAACGCCTCGTAGGCCGCGGCCCCGAGCAGCACCGCCTCGAGGCGGTACCGCTCGTTCGCCAGGAGCGCCGCCACGATCCGGCGCCCCTCGGCGACGAACAGGCCGCATTGCCGGACCCGTTCCGGATCCGCCACGTCCCGGAAGGGCTCCAGGCGGGGATCGTCGGGCGAGGCGAGGCGGACGACGTGCACGGCCGATCAGCCTACGGCGCCACGGGGCGCGGGGTACCGTGTTCACCCGTGTCCCCGCTCGTGTTCCCCCTCCTCCTGCTCACGTTGGGCGCGAGCGTCGTCACCTTCCTCGCCTACGGCTTCGACAAGCGCCGGGCCCGGCGCGGCGGACGCCGCGTGCCGGAGCGGACCCTGCACCTCCTCGCGGCCCTCGGCGGATGGCCGGGCGCCCTGCTCGGGCGGCGCACGTTCCGGCACAAGACGCGCAAGCGCAAATTCACGCTCGTCCTGGCCGCCGCGGCCCTGGCGCACGCCGTCCTCTGGGTGCTGGTCCTCCGCGGGTAGAGGCGAACACCAAACGAACGGACACCACGGTACCCGGGCTCGATCGTTCCCCTCGCCGGTCCGGGGGGGCCACGCGCCGGCGCGCCGTGGCCCCCACCGGGAGCGGCCTCCCGGCTACTCGGCGTAGGACTCGAGCGGCGGACACGTGCACACGAGGTGCCGGTCGCCGTAGACGTTGTCGATCCGCGCCGCGGGCGGCCAGAACTTGTGGTGCTTCACCCACTCCGCGGGATACGCCGCCTGCTCGCGACCGTAGGGGTGGGTCCACTCGTTCGCCGAGACGTGCTGCGCGGTGTGCGGAGCGTTCTTGAGCAGGTTGTCGTCGGCGTCGGCCGTGCCGTCCACGACGTCCTGGATCTCCTGCCGGATCGCGATCAGCGCATCCACCAACCGGTCCAGCTCCTCCTTCGACTCGCTCTCGGTGGGCTCGATCATCATGGTCTCGATCACCGGGAACGAGACGGTCGGCGCGTGGAAGCCGTAGTCCATCAGGCGCTTCGCGATGTCCTCGACGACGATGCCGGCCGTCTTCTTGAAATCGCGCATGTCGGCGATGAACTCGTGCGCGACGAACCCGTTCGCCCCCTGGTAGAGCGTGGGATAGTAGGACTCGAGCCGCTTCGCCATGTAGTTGGCGTTGAGGATCGCGACCTGCGTCGCCATCTTCAGGCCGGGCTCGCCCATCAGGCGGATGTAGGCCCACGAGATGGGCAGGATGCTGGAGCTTCCGTACGGCGCGGCCGAGACGGGGCCGATGCCGTCGCTGCCGCCGGTACGGACCTCGGGGTGCGTCGGCAGGTAGGGCGCGAGGTGCTCCGCGACGGCGATCGGGCCCATGCCGGGTCCCCCCCCGCCGTGCGGGATGGCGAACGTCTTGTGCAGGTTCAGGTGGCAGACGTCCGCGCCGTAGTCGCCGGGGCGGCAGATGGCCACCTGGGCGTTCATGTTCGCGCCGTCCAGGTACACCTGGCCGCCCGCGGCGTGGACGATCTCGCAGATCTCGCGGATGTCCTCCTCGAAGACGCCGTGCGTCGAGGGGTACGTGACCATGATCGCGGCCAGCGCGTCCCCGTGCTTCTCGGCCTTCTCGCGCAGGTCGCCCACGTCGACGTTGCCGTGGTCGTCGCACTTGACGACCACCACCTGCATCCCGGCCATGACCGCGCTCGCGGGGTTCGTGCCGTGGGCGGACGCCGGGATGAGGCACACGTTGCGCGCGCCCTCCCCCCGCTGTGCGTGGAACTCGCGGATCACCAGCATGCCCGCGTACTCGCCCTGCGCGCCCGCGTTGGGCATGAAGGACACGGCCGCGAACCCGGTGATCTCCTCGAGCCAGGAGCCCAGCTGCCGGAAGAGCTCCTGGTATCCGGCGGCCTGCTCTACGGGCACGAAGGGGTGGATGCCGCCGAACGCGGCGGTCGAGATGGGCATCATCTCCGCGGCCGCGTTGAGCTTCATCGTGCACGACCCGAGCGGAATCATGGACGTGGTCAGCGAGAGGTCGCCCGCCTGGAGCCTGTGCACGTACCGCATGAACTCCGTCTCGGAGTGGTAGCGATTGAACACGGGATGCGTCAGGATCTCGTCCGTGCGCGCGAAGAGCTCCGGGTAGGAGATGTCCGCATCGGACGGCAGGTCGCCGAGCACGACGCTCTCCGTGCCATCCGCGGCGAAGACGTCCAGGAGGTCCTGGAGATCGGCGGCCGTCGTCGTCTCGTCGAGCGAGACACCGAGCGTGCCGGAGCGGTCGATCCGGAGGTTGATGCGGCGATCCGCCGCGGCGGCCACGACGGCGGCGCGCCGGGCCTCGTCCACCGGCACCGTCAGCGTGTCGAAGAACGGGTCGTCGCCGAGCGCGTAGCCCAGGCGCCGCAGTCCGTCGGCGAGGAGGACCGTGAGTCTCCGGATGCGCTCGGCGATCCTCTTGAGCCCTTCCGGGCCGTGGTAGACGGCGTAGAACGCCGCCATGATGGCCAGCAGCACCTGGGCCGTGCAGATGTTGCTCGTGGCGCGCTCGCGCCGGATGTGCTGCTCGCGCGTCTGGAGCGCGAGGCGGTAGCCGCGGCTGCCGTCGGCGTCCTGCGAGACGCCCACGATGCGCCCCGGCATCTGCCGCTTGTAGGCGTCGGTCGTGGCGAGGAAGCCCGCGTGCGGTCCGCCGTAGCCAAGCGGTACGCCGAAGCGCTGGCTGCTGCCGACCACGACGTCCGCGCCCCAGGAGCCCGGAGGGGTCAGGAGCAGCAGGCTCATGGGATCGACGACGGCCACCACGAGCGCGTCGGCCTGGTGCGCCTTCTCGGCGAAGGCGCGGTAGTCGAGGAACCGTCCGCCGGTGGTCGGGTACGCGACGAGGGCGCCGACGGCGCCGTCCTGGAAGTCGAAGGCGTCGGGGTCGCCGACCACCACGTCGATGTCGAGCGCCCGCGCGCGGGTCTGGACCACCGCGATCGTCTGCGGGTGGCACGACTCGGAGACGAAGAACACCTTCGACTTGCTGCGGCGGTTCACGGCGAAGCAGAGGTGCATGGCCTCGGCGGCCGCCGTCGCCTCGTCGAGCAGGCTGGAGTTCGAGATCTCCATGCCCGTCAGGTCCGTGATCAGCGTCTGGAAGGCGAGCAGCGCTTCGAGCCGTCCCTGGGCGATCTCCGGCTGGTACGGCGTGTACTGGGTGTACCAGCCCGGGTTCTCGAGGACGTTGCGCTGGATGACCGGCGGCAGGATCGTGTTGCTGTACCCCATGCCGAGGTACGAGCGCCAGATCTCGTTCCTCTCGCCGATGGCGTGGATCTCGGCGAGCGCCTCCACCTCGGTGGCGGGCGCGGGCAGGTCGAGCGCCTTCTCGAGACGGATCCCCTGCGGGACGGTGCGGTCGATCAGCTCGTCGAGCGATGAGACCTCGAGATACGTCAGCATCTGCTCGATCTCGAGCGGGCTGGGTCCGATGTGACGGCGGACGAAGCGGTCGGTGTGATCGAGCTGCCCGTGAGGTCGGGTGACGGGGGTGACGCTGGTGGTCGTCATGGTGCTGGCCTTCCAAAGGACGTCGACGGGGCGTGCCGGCTCGACGGGGACGGCACGCGGAGCGCCATTGTGCCCGGTCCCCGTTGGGGGGCCGCACAAAGCCCGGCCCGGACGCGCGTCGCGTGGGACGCTGGCTACCGGAGCACGCGACCGAGCGTGTCCTAAGTCGGATCGTAGCCATGTCGTTCTGT
>JAUXCH010000056.1 GCA_030618975.1 Planctomycetia bacterium | reverse complement strand
GGCCTGCCTGCTCGACATCGACGGCACGACGCTCCTGGACGACGTGGCGCTCCCGGGCGCGATCGAGCTCGTGGGGTGGCTGCGGGAGCAGGGCGTGCCGCACCTCTGGGTCACGAACAACACGTCCCGCTCGCGGGTCGGGTGGCTCGATCGCTTGACGAAGGCGGGCCTCGCGCCCGGCCGGGACCAGATCTATACCGCGGGCGACGCCACGATCGACGTGCTGCGCGCCGAGGATCCCGCGCCGCGGGTCCACCTCGTGGGCACGCAGGCGCTCGCAGCCGACTTCCGTGCAGGGGGCCTGCGCCTCGTCGGCGCGGACGAGGGTCCCGACGTGTTCGTGCTCGGCTACGACACGACCCTCACCTACGCCAAGATCGCGGACGCGGCGCGCGTGCTGCGCCGCGGCGTGCGCTTCCTGGCCACGCACCCGGACCTCAACTGCCCCTCGGCCGAGGGGCCGCTGCCGGACGTCGGCTCGTTCCTCGCGATGTTCGAGGCATCGACGGGCAGGCGGCCCGAGGTGATCGGGAAGCCCTGCGCGGCGATGGCGCTGAGCGCCCTGGCCCGCCTGGGCGTGGCGGCTGCCGACGCCGTCATGGTCGGGGACCGGCTCGAGACCGACATCCGGATGGCGAACGAGGCGGGGATGGCCTCGTACCTCGTGCTGACCGGCGCGACGAGGGTGGCCCAGGCCGAGGCGGCCCGGGCTGCCGACCGGCCGACGCGGGTCTTCCCGTCGATGAAAGAGGTCCTCGTACGGTGCCAGGCACCAAGCGAGGGGTAGCGAAGCGCGTTCGTCGGTTCGTGCGGTGCCTGACGCCGTGCGGTGCCGGTGCCCGCGTACGATCGGAGTTCCTGGCCCCCTGTCCCTTGCATGGTGCCTGGCACCGTACGAGGGTTTGGCGGCTCGTGCGGTATCGGTGCCTGGCACCGTACGAGGGAGAGCGATCGCTCAGAGGTCGAGGGCGATCTCCGACCAGTAGATCTCTGCCAGCACGGCGTGTCCCTCGTTGTTCGGGTGGAAGCCGTCGATCCACGTGAGGTCGTCGGTCAGCTCGACCGTCGAGAGGAGGACGAGCACGCAGCCGGCGTCGGCCACGACCTGGTGGATGAGCAGGTTGAAGGCGTCGACGCGTGCCTTCGTGACGTCCGGGTCGGATCCGTCGCGGAAGAGCGGCGCCTGGGTGAGGTCGGGCAGGTCGCCGACGTAGACCTCGGCGTCGGTCCCGTCCTTCAGCCCGCCGAGCAGGAAGGCGAGCTCGAGTGCGAACGCGTCGGGGTCGGCGCCGCCGATGAGGTCGTTCGCGCCGGTCCAGACCGTGACCACGTCGAGGTCGGTGCGCAGCGCCTCGGGCAGCTCCTCGTCGATCATGTCGTCGACGCGCGCGCCGCTGATGCCGAGATTGTGCAGCGTCGTGTCGAAGCCGGCGTCGCGCAGCCTGCCGGCGAGCGTCGGCACGTAGCCGTTGCCGAGCGGAACGGCGCCGATGCCCACGGCGTCGGAGGCGCCGATCGCGGTGTAGACGAGCGCGCCGCGCGCGCCCGAGCCCGACGAGCCGCCGCCGCACCCCGCCAGCGCGAGGACGAGCCACCCGACGAGGACGAGGACGTGCCGGCGGGTGGGTGCAAGCATGCGCATGGCGGGAATCTAGCACGGGGCGGGCGGCGGGGAGGACCGCGCGCCCTCCAGCAGGGTCCGGGCTCTACGGCGCTGCGGCGAAGGAGCCCTGCCCCGCGCCGAGGGTGCAGAGCGCGGCGATCCGCCGCTCGCAGATCCGGGCCAGGGCGTCGGCATCACCGCCCTCGACCCACGCCCCCGGCTGGCGCTCGGCCAGCGCCTCGGTGAGGGTGAACCCGTCGGCGGCGAGCGCATGGACGCCTTGCCAGTAGCCGAGCACGTCGTCGACGTAGGACGGGACGTCGAAGGCACGGGAGCCCGCGTCGTAGACGGCGCACCGCTCGAGGGGGAAGGCCGGGTCCTCGGCCTGGCTCGCCGCAAACTCGGGAGCGAGGAGGGCGTCCGCCCGAACCAGGTCGGTGCCGGGAATCGCGAGACGCAGCGGCGTGTCCTCGCCGACGAGCGTGAACCGGCCTTCCAGGTAGACCGCGGTCGTACCTTCGTAGTCGGGGAACGACTGGCGGAGTCGGCGGTCCTTCCGCGCGAGGATCTCCTCGAGTCTCGAGCACCCGATGGTGAAGACGAAGAGCCGGCGGATCGAACCGCCGACCGTGCGGAGGTGCGTGGCGACGGTGCGGAAGCAGTGCTCCAGCGTCGCGCCGGTCGCCACCACGTCGCCCACGAGCACGATCGCGCGCTCGGGCACGTCCAGCTTGCGGTACTGGTCCTGCTCCACCCACCAGCCTCCGCTCTCGCCTCGCCTGCGCTGGGAGGAGAGGAAGGCGGAGCCGTGCCGAACCAGGTGCAGCCCGTCGTGGAGCGCCTCGCGGACGCCGAAGTTGAGTCCGCCGCGGAGGATGTGCAGCACGCAGATCTCGTGCTCTTCGGCGGACAGGAGCTCGTCGCGGAAGGGCGCGGTCGTGAGCACGGAGGTCATCGCGCGCCTGAGCAGCGTCGTGTAGGCGCAGCCGACGATCTCGGGGCGGTTAACCACCTCGCGGCTCTCGGGCGTGGAAACCACGTACGTGCGGATGGCGGAGCCCGCGACCGCGTACCAGGAGGCCTGCGCGGTGCGCGTGATGGGGTCGAGCGCCGCGGTCATGGGGTGGAGTGTAGGCGCCGGCGCGTGCGAGGGACACCCTCCTCGTACAGCAGGCCGTCGGCGAGCCGCAGCACGCGATCCGCGTGCCGGGCGAGGCGCTCGTCGTGGCTCGTCACCACGAGGCTGCGCCGGCCCTCGGCCGCCGCCTCGCCGAGCAGCCGCGCGACCTCCAGCCCGCACGCCGAGTCGAGGTTCGCGGTCGGCTCGTCGGCCACGAGGAGCGGCGGGTCGTTGGCGAGGGCCCGTGCGACGGCGACCCGCTGCTTCTCGCCCTGGCTCAGCGCGCGGGGCCGCTTCCCGGCGAGGTGCGCGACGCCGAGCCGGTCGAGGAGCACGAGCGCGCGGCGCCGGGCCTCGGCGCGCGGCCGGCCGGCGAAGTGGAGCACGAGGAGGACGTTCTCCAGCGCCGTCAGGGAGTCGATCAGCCGGAAGGTCTGGAACACGAACCCGATGGCGGCGGCGCGCAGGCTCTGCAGCGCGCGGGGATGCATCGTGCTCACGTCCCGGCCGAACAGCTCGACCGAGCCGGACGTGGGCGCGAGGAGCCCCGCCATCAAGGTGAGGAGCGTGGTCTTGCCGCTGCCGCTGGGACCGAGGAGCAGCACCCTCTCGCCCGGGGCGACCGCGAGGCTGACGTTCTTCACGGCGATCGTCTCGCGGCCCGGAGGCCCGAACGTCTTCGTGAGGTCGCGGACGCGGACGACGCATGCGAACGAAGGCGCTGGGCGGCGATTCATCGGAAGACCTCCAGGGCGTAGATGCGCCGGACGCGCTCGATGGGGAGCAGCGAGGCGACGAGGCCGATCCCCGCCACGCCGACGGCGACGACGACGATCTGGAGGAGCGTGGTGCGGGCCTCGATCTCGGGCGCGGCCGCCTCGAGCCCCGCGAGGAGCGGGAAGAAGAGCAAGAGCGCCGCGGCCAGGCCCATCGACACGATCCAGAGCGCCTGCCGGACGACGAGACCCGGGACGAAGAAGGCGGGGGCGCCCAGCGCCTTCATGACGGCGAAGTCGAAGCGACGTTCGAGCACGTTCACGGAGAGGATCAGGCTCAGGATGGCCGCGAGCACGATCGCGCCGAGGACGGCGACGGCGAGCAGGAGCGGCAGGAAGCCGGATTCCATCTCGCGGACGTTGTTCGCGACGAAGGTCGCGTGGTCGTAGGCCTCGACGCCGAAGGTGGAGCGGATCGTGGCCGCGACGGCCTCCGCGTCGGCGCCCTCGTCGAGCCCGACCAGCCACGTGGAGACGGTGCCCGGGAGGCCGGCGAGGGCCTGCGCCTGGGCGAGTGTCGTGAACGCGTACTGGATCACGAACATGTTCGTGCCCGTGCTGAGCCCGGTGACGCCAAGCGTCACGTCGCCCATGCGGACCTCGTCGCCGACGGCGAGGTCGGACTTTAGCGCGAACGCGCGGTCGAGAACGATCTCGCCCTCTGTCTCCGGCCGGCGTCCCGCCACGAGGCGAGGGGGCCCGCCGACACCGGTCGAGGGGTCGAATCCGGTGACGTAGAGCGTGGAGGCTGCGTCCCCGCGCTCGATGCCCGCCATGAGGAAGAGCACGGGCGAGGCGGACGCGACGCCGGGCAGGTCCCGGAGCACCGCGCCCTGCGCCTCCGGGAGGATCGACGTGCCGCGCAGGATGTTCGTCGTGTGCCGCTGGAGGACCCACAGATCGGCGTCGCTCGCGCGCACGTACTCGACGGAGCCGACGCGGACGCCCTCGTACACCGACCACAGGAAGAGCATCAGCACGACGCAGAGCGCCACGCCGCCCACGGTGAGGGCGAGCCGGAGACGCTGGTCGAGCAGGGTGCGCAGCGCGTTCACGGCGGACCTCACGCGAACATGGGCACCTGCGTGCGCAGGCGCCCGCGGAAGGCGGAGAAGACGTCCTCGAGGTCGCGGCCCGTGATCGTGAGACCGTGGTTCTTGAGGCCGATCACGGCACGGGCGGGATCCGGCGCCCGGGCGAGGAGCCGGGCGACCTCCTCGGCGAGCTCGACGGTGCCGCACGGGTGATTCTGATGCGTGCAGAGCGCGCCGTCGATCCACGCGTGGACGTGGACGATCGCCCCCACCTCGGGGACCGTGCGGTAGATGAGCTCGTGCTCGACCGCGTCGACGGAGACGCGCTTCGTCGGGGCGTGCTCGGGGGGGACGCTCAGGAGGATCGTGCTGCGCGACGCGTCGATCCCCGTGACGAGGAAGACGTCCTTCCCCGGCCCGGCCAGGTTCGCCTTGTCGACGCCGCGGCCGGACATCCAGAACGTGCTCTCGCCGAGCCGAGACACCCGCTCGCGCGCGCTCAGGTTGCCGTAGCTCATGCCGGTGATTCCGAAGAGGCGGTAGAGGTGGCGGAGCAGCCGCTCGTCCAGGGCGTCGCGCAAGGGGAAGGGCACGGGCAGCACGCCGAGCCGGTCCAGCTCGGCCCCGTGCGCTTTCAGCGACTCGAGCACCGGGGAGGTCTCCCAGTACTCCCGCGGCAGGTCCGTGCGGATCTCGTTCTCGATCGCGAAGTGCGAGGCGACGATCGGCTCGATGCAGCGGTAGGCCGCCTCGGCCTCGAACGGGAGGTGGTAGAAGCCCACCTCCGGCGTCGTGAAGTAGACCTCGGGTTCGCCCCCGTTCTCGGGCGGCACGACGCAGACTGCCAGGTTGCCCAGGGACCGGATGAGCGTCCGGTAGCAGAGGGCGCGCAGGTCGTCGTCGGCGTCCGGCCGCTCCGCGAGCGAGGTGAAGGTGACCACGTGGACGCCCTGTGCGCGGCGGCGGACGGCGCGCGGGTCGTCGACGGTCGTGAGGTTGAAGAGGAAGTCGGCCCCGTTCTCCGCCGACGACTCGTGGTGTCCGTGGCGCACGAGTGCGGCTTCGAGGCCCGCGACGACGTGGTCGCGGAGGGGATCGCGGCCGTTTCGGAGGATGGCGTATCTCATCGCTGGATCTCCTGCTCGGTGAGGTGTTTCGCGGTGGGGGAGAAGACGTCGCGCGAGAGCATGTCGTCGAACGTCTCGCGGCGGCGCACGAGCCGGGCGCGGCCGTCGGAAACCGTGGCCACGGCCGGGCGGGGGAAGCCGAACGAGGACTCGAGCGCCGTGAAGTAGGCGCCGCTGTCCATGACGGCGAGCACCTCCCCGGGGCGGACGTCGGGGAGCGGTTGGTTCCGGTAGACGACGTCGCCGGCGAAGCAGACGGGACCGATCACGGTCGCACGTCCGGTACGCGGCCGGCGCACGTCGTCGGCGAGGAGGACCTCGTGGACCTCGTAGTAGGTGGGCATGCTGACGGTGCCGAGGCCGCCGTCCGTGACCAGCCAGGTCCGAGCGCCCGCGCGCGTCTTCACGCGCTCCACGCCGAGGAGGAGGAGCTGGTTCGGGCTCGCGATCGCCCGTCCCGGTTCGACGAGCAGCTCGGGCGGGGGAGCGCCCCGCCAGCGGCGGCGCACTCCGTTCGCCACGGCGCGGGCGAAGTCGTCGAAGTCGGGCGCGTCCTCGACCGCGTGCATGCGGGGGAAGCGGCCGAGGCCCTGGTAGAGGAGCATCTCGCGCGTCACGAGCTCGCGCGTGGTCGGCGAGGCGAAGCCACCGCCCACATCGAGCACGTCGATCTCGCCGACGCCGGCCCGGGTCGCGAGGTCGAGCAGCCGGTCCAGGCAGCCGAGTGCCCGCGTGTAGTCCGCGGGGTCGTGGATCCCCGTGCCGATGTGGAAGTGGTAGCCCCGGAAGCGAAGGGCCGGGCGGGAGGAGAGCCGCGCGAGCGCGACCTCGACCTCACCGCCCTGCAGGTCGAGTCCGAACGCGCAGCCCTTCCGGCTGCCGGTGGCGCTGCCGGCGTTCATGCCGCGGGGTACGTAGTCGGGGTTGACGCGGAGCAGCACGTCGGTTGTGGCGCCGCGCCGGCGGCAGAGGGCGTCCAGCGCGTCCAGCTCCTCGAGCGCGTCGATCACGACGAGGCGCACCTGCGCGTCGACGCAGGCCTCGAGGAACGCGCGCGGCTTGCAGGGGCCGTTCACGACGATGTCGTCGCCCGACCAGCCGAGGCGCTGCGCCAGGACCAGCTCGAAGGGGCTCATGACCTCGACCCCCAGCCCCGCGCGCCGGATCGCCCCGGCAACGGCGGGCACGCCGTTGCACTTGAGCGCGTAGTGGACGGACACCCGGCCCTCGGGCCACGCGTCCTCGAAGGCCCGGCGAAAGGCGCGTGCCGTGGACTCGAGCCGCGGCTCGTTCACCACGTGCAGCGGGGTGCCGTAGCGACCTGCCAGGTCGACGGTCGACACGCCCTGGACGCAGAGCGCCCCGTCGGGCGCGGCGTCGAGTCCCCATGCGGAGGGCGGCAGGGCGGGGGGCAGGCGGCGCCTACGCACGGGCGGCCCCCTCCCGGCGTGCGTAGACGGCGAACTCGCGGTCGGGCACGAGGTCGAGCCGTTCGGCCGCCGTCCGCACGCCGTGGTTCTCCGGTGAGATCCACGTGGTCTCCAGCGCGCGCGCGTCGCGCGCCATCCAACGCATCGCCTCGAAGAGCAGCGGGAACACGCGCGTCTTCTGCCAGGCCTGCTTGACGCCCACCGCGAAGATCAGGAGGTCGCGGATGCGGCGACGGTCCCGGAGGAAGCGCAGGAGGCGCAGCGGCGAGGCGCGTCCGCCGAGGCGGCGGAGGGCCGGATTCACGTCGAGCGCGCACTGCAGGACGCCGACCGGCTCGCGGCCGTGCTCGACGATCGCGAGGAGGTCGGGGCGCGTGACCCATCCCAGGTAGCGCGCCGAGAAGCGGTACTCCTCCGCGCTCACGGGCAGGTGCCGCCAGTTTCCGGCGAACGCGTCTTCGAAGACCTCGCGCACGCGCTCGAGATCCGCCCCCCGGCCTCTCGGATCGAACGTTCGCACGGTGAGCCCGTTCCGGGACCGGGGCGGGCGCGGTTCGCCGTAGCGCTCGCGGATCGTGCGCGCGACGTGCGGGTTCCGTAGCGTGTGCAGCCGCTTGGCGGTCTCGAAGCCGACGGACTCGAGCAACCGGGGAAGGTGGGGTGGGTTGTGGGGCTGGAAGAAGGTCGGGCTGCGCTCGAAGTGGTCGACCTGGACGCCCAGCTCGGAGTAGGAGTTCGGGTCGTACGGGCCTTCCAGGACGGAGAAGCCCTCGCGGGCCGCCTGGGCCTGGGCCACTGCGAAGAGGTCGCGCACCGCGTCCACGTCGTCGAGCGCCTCGAAGAAACCGAAGAACGCGCGGCCCTCGCCGAGCCGGCGGCGGTCCGTGACGAGTGCCGTGCGCGCGCACGGGCGACCGCCTCGACGCGTGAGGAAGAGCGTCAGGCCGGCGTGGCGGAAGTACGGGTTGCGCCGCGGGTCCAGGGTGCGCCGGACCTCGCGTCCGACCTCGGGCACGTGGTGGGGGTCTTGCTCGTAGACCACGGCCGGCAGTGCCAGGAAGTCGCGCCAGTCGCGAGCCGTGCGGACCGGGCTGGTCAGACGGAACACGGGACACCCGCCTTCCGGACCGTCTCGACGACGTAGGAGCCGTAGAGGAACGAGAGGTCGCGTGCGTGGAGACGCGACGCGAGCCGGGGGTGGGGGCGGAGGACGCCCGCGAGGGCCGCCGGGCGCGACCGGGGAACGAGGAGGTTGCGGTAGGTGAGCACCGCCCCGTCGGTCGCGACGCGGACCGTCTCCCGCAGGAGCGCCTCGTAGTCCTCCGGCGAGACCCACTCGAAGATGTTCGTGAAGTTGAACCGGGAGATGGTGTCGGCCTCGAGCGTGCGGAAGTGGTCGATGCAGCTCGCCGTCACCCGCTCGACGCGGCCGAGCCGCGCGCGGATCGTCTCGTGGTGCTCGGGCTTCAGGTACACGGGCAGGCGCGCGTCGTCGGGGTAGCCGCCCAGCAGGCACCAGCTCAGGAAGGGGTTTCGCTCGACCGGCAGCTCGGTGAGCGCGTGCTCGATCCGGGCGCGGAAGACGCGTCCGAACGGCTCGTCGTCCTCGATTTGCGCGAAGAACGCCCCGTCGAAGAGCCACGTCAGCGTGCGCCGGCTGAGCAGCAGGTCGGTGAGGGCGCGCCAGCGCGGGCCGTCCCAGTGCCGGTCGTAGAGCCGCCGCCGCGCGTCCGCGTCCCCCGTGGCGAGGAGCCGCTCCACCAGGGCGCGTCCCATCAGCCGGACGATCCAGGTGCGGACGAGCGAGACGTAGCGCTCGAACCGCCCGCCGTGCAGGATCCCCGCCCCCAGCTTCGCGCCCTCGCCGTCCCAGAACGCGCGGCTCGCGGGCTCGATGCGCGGTCGCAGGCGACGGTAGGTCGCGAGGCGGCCGGCATGGGCGTTCGCGTTCGTGTGCGTGCGCGTGTGCGTGCGCGTGCGCGCGCGGACGCCGAGGAAGTCCAGCAGGTCCTCGTGCTCGAGCTCCTGAAACGCCGCCATCTTCAGGTCGAGCAGGTGACTCTGGCACGGGTTCAGGTCGAGCGCGACGACGCGCGCCGGGTCGTCGAGCAGGAACGCCAGCGCGTTGCAGCCGCCCGACGTGATGGAGAAGACGACGTCGTCCTTCCCTATCCGGAAGGCCGCCCGGTCGATCTCCGGGTCCTCCCAGCAGTTGGCGTAGAGGACGTCCTCGAAGACCTGCTTCCGTCTCACGACCCCAGGCTTCACGGTCCTGGGCTTCACGATCCTAGGCTTCACGGTGCACCCCCTCGCTCGACGCGGCGTCGTGCGTGAGCCCGATGCGCGTGTGGACGACCGCCCAGTCGAGGGTGGCCGGCAGGCCGATGACGAGCGCGTGGACGAAGTGCCCCGTGAAGGACGCCACGAGCAGTCCGGGCAGGAACAGCACGTAGAGGGCGTTGTGACGGGCGCCGTCGCGGCTGATGGCCAGCTCGCGAACGGCCCGCGGGAGGCTCCCGAGGCTCCTCGGCGTGGGGAAGAACCGCGGGGCGCTCGCGAGGTAGGCGCGGTAGCGGGACGCGAAGCCCGCCGCGAGCGCGCGCTCCTCGTGCCGGATGATCTGGGCGTAGTGGAGGAACAGCAGCGCGGGGAGGAGGAGACCGACCGGCGGCAGCACGAGCGCGAAGCCCACGAAGGCCGTCCAGTCGGCCAGGTAGATGGGGTTGCGGGAGAGCCGGTACGGGCCGCGCGTCGCGAGCGCGTCGCTCTGCACCCTGAAGGCCATCACGCGCTTCGAGGTGAGCACGGTGCCCGCGGCCATGCGCCAGGCCGTGGCGAGGGCGACGATCGCGGCCGCCGCCACGAAGCCCGCGTGGTGGGCCGCGTCCGCGTCGATCCCGACGGCTCGCCCCAGCAGCGCCGCCGTCGTCGGCGCGTGGGGGAAGAGCGTCCACGCCGCGGCGAGGACGAGGGCCACGAGGGCGAAGGAGACGAAGATCCGCGCCTCGAACTCGATTCGCTGGAGCCGGTGGATGCAAGACGGCATCGTCATTCTCCTCCTCCTCCGCAGGGTCTCAGGACGCCGATCGCGTCCGGCAGGATCTCGATCTCGAGCGGTGTGACGCCGAGCACCTCGCCGTCGGCTGCGACGGGCACGCGCCCGGACGTGCGCACGCGGAGGCGGCGCGCGGTCCACGCGCTGCAACGGACGCCGTCGACGTGCGTGCCGCGGTAGACCCGGCGCAGGAACTCGACACGCCGTCCGATCGGCACGTCGTGGATCAGGACGACGTCGAGCAATCCGTCGTCGAGGCGCGCGGTGGGGGCGAGACGCATCCCGCCGCCGCACCGCGAGCCGTTGGCGACGACGAGCCCGAGCAGCCGCCGCGTCACGGGCGGTCCGTCGTCGAGCGTGACCTCCATCCGCGTGCCGCGGTGACCCAGGCCCGTTACGAGCGCCGCCAGGGCGAAACCGAGTCGGCCGCCGAGCCGCTTGCCCTGCCGGCCGAGGTTCGCGCACACCGCGGCGCCGACGCCGACCTGGCACTCGTTCACGAAGACGCGGCAGACGGGGCGGTCGTCGGCGCTCGCGCAGGCCAGCCGTCCGAGATCGACGGCCCGCGCCCGTACGCGCTCGAGGAGCGCGAGCTGCGCCTCGTGCGTCGGCGGCAGCCCGAGGCTCTCCGCGAAGCCGCTGCCCGTGCCGCAGTCGACGACGCCGAGTCGGGAGCCCGCCCGGCCGCCGATGGCGGCGTCGAAGAGACCGTTGACGACCTCGTGGATCGTGCCGTCGCCGCCGGCCGCGACGACCAGGTCCGCCCCCTCCAGCGCGGCGCGCCGGGCGAGGTGCCGGGCGTGTCCCGGTCGGAGCGTCTCGTCGAGACGCGCGTCGCCGCCGAGGCGGGAGAGGGCGCCGGAGAGATCCAGTCGCCGGCCCCGCCCGGCGCCGGCGACGGGGTTGACGATCCAGCGCGTCCGGTGTGCCGGCGGGATGTCGGAACGGGAGAAAGCGGCGTGCGTCATCGCGTCACGGTCCTTCCGGCGCGTCGACGTCGCGCTCGAGGAGGAGCCCGTCGTCGGACTCGAATGAAAGCGCGTAGCCCGCGTTCCGGAGCGTGTCGACGACGTCGTCCGCGATGGTGAGTCCGCAGGCGACGACCGAGCGGGTCGAAGCGACGGCCAGCACGTCGAGCAACTCGTCCGCGTCGGCCCGCGCGTGGGGGCGGTCGAGACCCGTCGCGACGACGCGGATCGCGGTGCCGGAGGCCTCGAGGACCGCGGCGGTCCAGCCGTCGTCGCCTGACGCGTAGAGGCCGGCGTCCCCGCCGACGATCGCGACCACCCCCTCGGCGCCCGCCAGCACGAGGTGGCGGAGGGTGAGTTCCTCGTCCTCGAAGACGACGACCTCGCTCGCGATCTCGTAGGCGACGTCGCGCCGCCAGAGCTCGTCGAGGAGCAACTCGACGTCGTCGTGGACGATGTGTCCGTCTGCCCGTCGCGTCACGGCGTCGCGGAGCGCGAGCACGTCCGGACGCTCGGAGGCGAGGATGCCGGCGAGTTCGAATGCCCGTTCTCGGGCGTCGACATCGGCCTCCGTCGGCGCGAAGCTTGCCGTGGCGACCGCCAGGTGGCCCGGGGCCGCCTTTCCGTTCGCGAGCACGAACAGGAGGATCTGCTCGCCGGCTCTCCCGCAGCCGGCGAGCAGCAGCAGTGCGGCGAGGGAGTACGCGGTCGTCAGGGTGTTCTTCGGGCGCTTCATCTCGGCCTCCGTGTCACGTGTTCTGGAGGGGAAACTCAACAAGCGTGCCGGCCGCGTATCCAGCGCCGGAGCCCGGGAAATGCGCGCCGGCCGCGCGTCGGGGGGGACGCGCGGCCGGTCGGGAGCATCGGGTCGATACGCGGTGCGTATCGGCGGGATACGGTCAGTCCGTCATCCGGATCTTGCAGTACACGCCGGCGTGGTCCGAGGCCCAGAGGCCGTCGTTCCGGGGATCGAGGACCGCCTGGTGGGTTGCCTCGTAGGGGCCGCGATGCAGGATCAGGTCGAGGCGTTCGGTCAGGGTGGCGGCCGCGTCGACGAGCAGCTCGTCGTGGCAGCAGGTGCTGTCGCCCGGCGCGCCGGGCGCCAGCAGCGAGAAGCCCGCCTCCTGGAGCATGGCGAGGAAGAGGTCCTTGCCCTCGTCCTCCCCCGCACCCAGGTTCAGGTCGTAGTTGAAGTCGCCGACGAGCACGACGGGGAGCGTGGTGGCCGTCGGGACCTGGAGGATCTCGGCGGCTTGAGCGAGCCGGACGCCGGGGTGGTCTGCCTCCAGGTGGGTGGAGACGAAGCGGAACGTCCGGTCCTTGACGGTCGCGTCGACCGCGACCCAGCCGCGGAGGAGCTCGAATCCGTT
>JAUXCH010000699.1 GCA_030618975.1 Planctomycetia bacterium | reverse complement strand
GATTCCCTGGTCCTCCGGCGCCCTGCCGTGCCGCGTCGATCGGGTCGGCTGCGGTCCAGGCGCCAACGGCCGTGTCCAGGAGCTCGAGCAACGCCGGAGCCGCGCCCGTGCGCCAGCACGTCCCCTCGAGCAGCAGGGCGTCGTGGGTTCGTACGGCCCAGGTCCCCTCGTGGGCGTAGAGCGGCGTCTCGTCGAGCACGAGCGACGTCCTCGCGAGCGCACCGCCGCGACCTTCGCGCACGCGCGGCGGGCCCACGGCTTCTCCGGCATCCGCTCCGGCCCACGCCCGGGGGCCGATGGCGTCGAAGGCCGTCTCCAGGGTCCTGCGCGCGGCCAGCGCGTGGCCGGGTGTGGGGAACCGCCAGACCTGCAGCAGGACCTCCTCGTCGGCCAGCGCGCCCCGCTCGGGCGTTCCCACCACGAGGACCCCTCCCCGACAGTCCGCCCAGGGTCCCGAACCCGGCTGGAGCTGCGCGTTCGCGAGCCGGTCTTCGATGTCCTCTCGAAGGATGGGGCGATGCCCCCACGTCTCCTGGAAAGCGAACAGGGGAGGAACCGTTTCCAGGCACCAGACCAGCCGCCCGACCCAGGCGTCCAGATCCCGGTCCTGGGCTGCCCGGCGATCGACCCAGGCTCTCGGATGCTCGACGGCCCAGACGGTGGTGGGCAGGTCGCGAAAGAGCCTCTCCCAGGTCCCGGCCGGGCCGAGCTCCTCGTGGACCGCCTCCACGAACCTGAGCCCAGCGCCGTAGGCCCAGCGCAGCCAGCGTGCGTGCGCGCGCTGCAGGGACTGGCCCGTCGCTTCTCCGTCCCGTTCGTTCCGCTCGGCGGCGACGAGGTCGAACGCTTCGACGATGCCGAGCTTCCGGGCCACCTCGCGTGCAACGAACTCCGCGCTGCCCTCGAGGGCCGCGGCTCTTGCCAGCTCGGCCTCCTCGGTGCCCTCGACGCCTTCGTGGTCGAAGACGCCGAAGCGCTGGTCTTGCCAGACGTGCACCAGCTCGTGCGCGAGCACCACGTCGAGGAGCGCGCCCAGGTCGTCGGGTTCGAGTACCTCGAAAGCAAACGGGTAGATCTCGATCGTCTTCGAGCCGGAGTCGTAGCGCCCGAGCAGGGAGTTCCAGACGGTCAGGAGTCCCCCGTGCGCGAGGATCATCGGCGTGGTCGCGTAGTCCTCGTGGGAGGGATCCACGAGGCGCGGATACGACGCTGCGAGGTCGCGCTCGGCCGCTACGAAGCCGTTCCTTGTCCGGATTCCGAGAACGTCGACCCGGATCGGTTCGCCCACGACGTCGCCGACCCGGACCGCCATGCGTTCGAGGCGCGCGCGGAGCCGGTCCGCCGTGAACGGGTCCTCCGCGTCGGTGTAGGGGACCTCGACCTCGAAGTCCCAGGGATCGTCCCGAGCGCACAGGCGGGGCGCCACCAGCAACAGGCCGAGCAAGGCGAGGAGGGGGACGTAGCGAAGCGTTCGCACCGTAGGGCCACGATACCGGGCCGCACCACGTTTCACGAGGCACGATCTCCTGCACTTCGACGGGTGAGGATCGGCTACGGGCTCAGACAGGCGCGGTGCTCAGCCGTCGCTTTCCTTTTCGGCCTGGAGCGTGCCGCCGATGGCCCGGGGGGCCGTTTCGGGTGCCCAGCCGAAGTCCGCGACCTCGTTCCACGGGAGGACGGTCCCGATCGTCCGCGCCTGCCGCTCCTCGCCGCCGTAGACGAGGACACGATCGACGAGGGGCGTCTCCGGGATGCGCTCTGCGGCGAGGCGGGCGAAGGCGGAGAGCGACCGGAACGCGTCGGAGGCCACTGTCTTCCCCGACTTCATCTCGGCGGCGAGGAGTGCTGAACCGGTGTCGATCACGAGGTCCACCTCCTGCCCCTTGTGGTCGCGGTAGAAGAACAGCCGCTCGAGAAGCCCATGGTGGAGTCGCGCTTTCAGCACCTCGCTCACGACCCAGCACTCGAAGAGCGCGCCGCGGAGCGGGTGAAGGTCGAGCTGCTCCACCGTCGTGATGCCGAGCAGCCAGCACGCGAGCCCCGAGTCGTGGAAGTAGAGCTTCGGCCGTCGCGTCAGTCTCTTCTTGAGGTTCCGGAGCAGGGGCGGGAGTCGGAAGGCGATGTAGCTGGTCTCGAGAATGGAGAGCCAGGCTTTTGCGGTGTTGTGCGAGATCCCGCAGGCCGAACCCAGCGCGGAGAGGTTCAGCAACTGACCGATGTTGCCTGCCGCGAGCTTGAGGAAACCCTGGAAGGCGACCAGATCGCCGACGTTCGTGACCTGCCGGACGTCGCGCTCGACGTAGGTCGCCACGTAGCCGGGAAGCCAGTCGGCCGGCGCGAGCGACCGGTCGTGGATCCTCGGGTAGCCACCGAGGAGAATCGAGTCGAGCAGCCCTCGAGGCGGATCCGGGAAGCGCTCCACTTCCTCGCGGCCGAGCGGAAGCAGGTGGAAGACTGCCGTTCGGCCTGCGAGGGATTGGGTGACGGACGCCAGCAAGCCGAAGTGCTGCGAGCCCGTCAGGATGAACTCGCCCGGTTGGTGGTTCTCGTCCACGCGGACCTGGATGTACGAGAGCAGATCGGGAACGCGCTGGACCTCGTCGATCACAGCGCCGTCCGGGTAGCCGGCAAGGAAGCCCCGCGGATCCTCGCGGGCGAACGCCTGCACGTCCGGTCGCTCGAGGTTGGCGTAGGGCTTCTTCGGAAACGCCATCCTGCTGAGCGTGGTCTTGCCCGACTGGCGGGGCCCCGTGATCGTGACCACCGGCATGACGGCAGCCGCTCGGCGGACCTGCTCCTGGAGAGTCCGGGGAACCATGCCGTGAGTCTGGTGTAAGGGGCGCTATTTGTCAATCAGATTTACAAAGTGTACCCAAACTCACCCAGCGCAGAGGAAGTCTGGTCCTGTATGGGTCTGCTTCGGGGCCTGCTCGTCGAGTTCCCGTCATTGCCGCCGGCGAGTCCCCCTGGGGACGGGGCACGGCTTGCCCGCGACGTCGCCGAACCGGACCGCCGCGCACGGGAACCGCGCGGCCCGGAGGAGAACCGGCGATCACGAGGTCGAGTACGGTGAACCCTCGATCGCGCGCGCGGGACTTCAACTGTGATGGGACGTTTCCAGGGTCCGTACGCTGCCGAAGAGATCCTCGCCGAGCGGGGGTGGGTCCGTGCGTTGTCCAGG
>JAUXCH010000360.1 GCA_030618975.1 Planctomycetia bacterium | reverse complement strand
GCGATCAGGGCGCGCGCGGAGCGCGGGAACACCACGGCCGCGTCGAAGGTCCCGTCCCGGAGCGCGCGGCGGGAGGCCCGCAGGGAGCCGGGACCTCGATCCTCCCCGGCGGGCAACACCTCGGACACGCCGGGCAGGAGTGCCGCCAGTCCGAGGAGGTACGTCTTCGCCTGCGCGACGAAGACCGCCTCGGGCAAGGCCTCGTGCAGCGCCGCCACCGTGCGCGCGGCCATCACCACGTCCCCGACCCAGTTGGGCAGTCGGATCAGGATGCGGCGCGGCGTCGTCTCGACCCTGCGCACCTCGTCCTCGTGGTGAAGGTCGCTCATTCGTCGCTCGCTCGTCATCATCCCTGCCGATCGTCCCTGCCGCGGGCGATTCTACGCCCGGGAGGCAGGCGCCGCGGCCTCCGCGAGGTCTTCTCCGAGCACCGCGCGGAGGCGCGCGCTGCTCAGGATCACGAACAGGCTGGACGCGACCATGGCCAGTGCCGCGAGCACGGGCGGGAGCCCGAAGACCGCGGCCCAGGTGACGGCCACCGCGTTGTAGCCGAACGCCCAGAGGAGGTTCCAGACCACCGTCCGGCGCGTCCGCGCCGCCGCCTGCACGAGGGCGGGAATCCGGCCCAGGTCATCGCCGAGCAGGCTCACGGCCGCCGTCTCCCGGGCCAGGTCCGTCCCCGAGTGGACCGCGATGCCCAGGTCGGCGGCCGCGAGGGCGGGCGCGTCGTTGAGCCCGTCGCCCACGAACGCGACCGGGCGCCTCGCCTCGCGCCTCAGCGCCGCCACCCGAGCGACCTTCTCGTCCGGGAGGAGGCCGCCCACCGCGTCCCGTGCCGACAGTCCCAGACCTTCCCGGGCGACGGCCTCGACGGCCCGCGAGTCGTCGCCCGACAGGATCCGGACCTCGAGCCCGAGTTCCAGGAGGCCTTCGACGGCCGGCCGGGCGGAGGGCCGAAGCCGGTCGGCCATGTGGATCGTCCCCGCGAAGCGCCCGTCCACCTCGACGGCGACGTGGCTGCTCGCCGCCTCCACGCCGAGCCAGGCCGGGCTACCCACCCGGACCCGGCCGCCGGCGCCCACGCCTTCCACCACGCCCTCGATCCCGCGCCCGGGGTGAACGCGCGGCTCCGGGCAGGGCCGGCGCTCGAGCCCGCGCCGCTCGACCTCGGCCACGATCGCCCGTCCCCACGGGTGCTCGCTGCCGTGCTCCACCGAGGCCGCGAGGACGAGCAGGGCGTCCTCGTCGAACCCCGGCCCCGGATGCACCGCGGCCACGTCCGGTCGGCCCTCGGTCAGCGTTCCCGTCTTGTCGAAGGCGACGAGGCCGAGCCGGGGCAGGTCGGCGAGCACGGCTCCGCTCCGAACGAGCACGCCCCGTTCCGCGAGCCGCCCCACGGCGGCCGTCACCGCCAGGGGGGTCGCGATCCCGAGCGCGCAGGGGCAAGCCACCACGAGCACGGAGAGCGCGTGGAGGACGGCGTCGCCGACGGGCGACCCGCCGGACAGGTCCAACGCGAGCACGAGGCCGCAGACGCCGAGCACGGCGGGGACGAACACCGCCGAGATCCGGTCCGCGAGACGCTCGGCCGGCGCCCGCTCCGTCCGCGCCCGCGCCAACACCCGCCCCACCTGGGCGAGCAGCGAGTCCTCGTTGGCCGCCTCGACCGCGACCACCAGCGCGCCGTCGGTCGGCACCGTGGGCGCCCGCACGAGGTCGCCCGGCCCGACGGCGCGCGGGAGCGGCTCGCCCGTGAGGGCCGCCTCGTCGACCAGTGCGCGTCCCTCGACGACCCGGCCGTCTGCCGGGATCCGCTCGCCCGGCCGTACCCGGACCCGGTCTCCGGGCGCGAGATCCGAGGCCGCGACGTCCTCCTCCTCTCCCCCCTCGACGAGACGGCGCGCCGGTCGTCGAGACCCGGTGAGGAACGACCGGAGACCCTCGGTCGCCTGCTCCTTCGCCGTGGCCTCCAGCCACCGCCCCAGCGTGACCAACGTCGCGAGCCCCGCCGCGGTGTCGAAGTAGAGGGGATCGGCCTCCCCCCTGAGCATCGTCGCCAGCGACGCCCCGTAGGCGGCGAGGATGCCGAGCCCGACGAGCAGGTCCGTGCCGATCCGCCCGGCCCCGAGGAAGCGCACCGCGCTGAAGAGGTAGGGCAGGCCGAGCACCACCACCACCGGCGTCGCGGCGACGAGCTGCGCCCAGGGGGCGAACGCCTCGTAGCTGGGATCGGCGGCCGCCGACGGATCGACGTAGCGCACCCACTGGATGAGCATCACGATCATCGAGAGGACGACGCCGAGCCCGAGCCGCACGAGATACGCGGCCGCCTGGCTCCCGCCCTCGCGACCACCCTGCCCCGCGAGGCTCCACGCGATGGCGCAGCCGAGACAGCAGAACGCGCGCGGCTCCCCGTCCACCTCGCGGCGCCGCCCTCCGGCGCCGACGGGCAGGCCGCAGTGATCGCAGAACTCGAGGGTGGGCGTGGGGGTCATCGGCGGGACACGGTACCCGGGTTGCCTCGGGAGCCCCCCCCGCCCACAATCCGTCCAGGAGGTCGTCCGATGCTGAAGAACTCGACGTTGGCGCTCGCCGCCCTGCTCCTGCTCGCCGCCTGCGGCGACAGCTCCCCCTCCCTGAAGGACACGGCGTACTGGCAGGCGAAGTTCGCCAAGGGGGATCCCGACGCCATCCAGGCGTTGGCCGAGGAAGGTGCCGCCGCGCTGCCCACGCTCCGGACGCTCCTCCAGGACGAGAACGAGACGGTGGTCCAGGGCGCCGCGATGGCGATGGGCGAGATGGGCGCCGAGGCGGCGCCCGCGGTGCCCGGCCTGATCGCAGCCCTCCGCCGCTTCCCCGGTCAGCCCTTCGTCGCCCAGACGCTCAAGGAGCTGAAGGAGGTGGCGGTACCGGCGATGATCGAGGCGCTGGAGGGGGACGACCCCGAGCTCAAGAAGCAGGTGGCGATGTTGATCCGCGGCACGGGCGCCGTACACGCTCCCGCGCTGCCCGCCCTGATCGCCATCCTCGAGGGAAGCGACCCCGACTCCGTGAAGCTCGAGGCGATCCCCGCCGTCGCGGCCATCAGCGTCAAGCTCGTCTCGGCCGACGCGCTGCCGATCCTGAAACGGATCAAGGCGAGCGGCGGCGAGAACGCGCTCTACGCGGGCCGCGCCATCGACCGCATCGAGCACGCGATCAAGTTCGCCGCGAAGCTCGAGGCGGAGAAGGCCGCCGGGAACTGAGGCTGCCCGCCGCTCAGCGCTCCGCCCGCGTCACCACGAGGCGCACGTCCTCGGCCGGCGCCTCGACCACGACGTCGTCGCCGAACGTCCAGCCCGGAGCCGGGGACACCCGGAGTGCGTAGCGACCCGGCGGCAGCGGCCCGAGGACGAAGTGGCCCTCGTCCTCGACCACGCTCGCGTACCCGGTGGAGGGCGGGCCGGGCACGTCGCGCAGGGAGGTGGCGACCAGCGTGCTCCGACCGGCTGCCTCTCCCGTCCCGTCCGTCACCGTGCCCCGGAGGAGCGCCCCGCGTGCCAGCGCGACGTCCGCGTTCCGCGCGCCGGCGACGACCTCGGCGAGCGTCGCCGGGAGGAGCGGACGCTCCAGCTCGAGCTCCGGCCGGAGGGTCAGGGTGCCCAGGACGCCGCTCGGCACGGAGGGAACCGAGAAGCGGCCGTCCGGACCCGACGTCGCGCTCCGCGCGCCGCCGCCTCCCGCCTTCCACGTCCAGGCGTAGTGGATCCACGCCTTCGCGACCGGACGGCCCCCCGCATCCCGGACGATGCCGGCAACCCGGGTGGCGGCGTCGTAACGGAACACGACGTCCCGGTCGCCGGCCTCGGCGACGACCGGGGGGCCGGGCACCCAGCCGGATCGCTCGCTCGCCTCGTCTTCGATGCGGTAGCGCCCGGGCGCCAGGCCGTCGATCCGAAGGATCCCGTCATTGCCCACCTCGACCTCGCGCGTCCGCGCTGCGTGGATCGGGCTGCCGCTGGCATCCACCGGCTGGGCACCGAGCACGAAGGTCCCCATCGTCCCGGCCGCGGGTCCCACGATGCGTCCCCGGATCTCGAGGCCCTCCTCGAGGCGGATCTCGAGCGGCGGGCCGTTCGGATCCACGTCGTCCACCTCGAACGGCCGCGCACCGAGACTCCGTCCCTCGGCGTCGCGCGCGCGATCGATCTTCAGGTCGATGCGCTCCCCACGCCGTTCGAGGGCCTTGCGAAAGCGACCGTCCAACACGTGCGCGAAGTCGGTGCGCGGCGCCCCCCTGGCTTCCGACTGGTCGATGCGAACGGTCGCCCTCGGCACGTGTTCCCCATTGGGCCCGCGTACCGTCCCCTCCAGGACGATCTCCTCCCGCCGGGGCTGGACGAGGCGCAGTTCGACGTCCCCCACGTGGACGACTCGTGGCTGCGCGACGTCGCCCGGCTGCTCGACGTTACCCGGCTGCGCGATGTAGCCCGGCTGCGCACCGTCATCCAGGCGCAGGTCGTAGTCCACGTCGGGGACACACGGGAAGTGGAAGCGCCCTTCCTCGTCGGAGGTTTCCCGTTTCGTGCCGCTCCAGCCCTCTTCCAGGGGCTGGAGGTGAACCCAGGCCCCGGACACGGGTTGTCCCTCCTCGTCGACGACGACGCCGGCGACCTCCCCCATCCGTCGCGCATGAAGAACGACGCCCTCGACGAGCTGCCCGGACGCCACCTCGACCCGCACGGTCTGGCCGTTCTGATCGAGGTTGTAGTCCACGACACTGAGCTCGTGGGCGCCCGGGGGTACCCCCTCGAGGTGGAACGTGCCGTCCTCCGCGACCGACCGCGCCCGGTTGGACCCGAACCCGCCGCCTTGGCGTGCCGCCGACCGGCACCGGACCCGGCCGGGGAACGGCGACGGAGGGCCGTCGTAGAGCACCGTCCCACGGATCACGGCGCCCTCGTGCCAGATCAACGCGACGGCGGCCTCGGCGTCGCCCGGCTCCAGACGGAGCGAAACCGGCTCCGTCCAGCCTCGGCCCGTAGACGCGTGGAAGGTCCACGTCTGCCCCGGTGCCAGACCCTCGTAGACGAAGCGAGCCTCGTCGTCGGCAACCCATGCGGGGAGGCGACGGAAGACGGACGGGCACCGGGCCTGCACTTCCACGCGCGGCACCGGCCTGCCCTCCTCGTCGACGACGTGCCCCACCACCCTCACGCCTCGGGCGAGCACGAGATCGACGCGCCGGACGTCGCCCGGCTCGGGAAGCGCGAACGGGCGACCTCCGGGCCGGCCCTCCTCGCCGCCCTCCTCGCCGCCCTCCTCGCAGACCGTGTAGAGGCCCTCGACCTCCGCCTCGACCGTACCGCTCAGCACCGGCAGCCCCTCCAGCCGGTACCGCCCCCGCGTGTCCGTCGTCCCGTCGGCGGTGATGGCTGTGCGTGACGTGAAGAACCGTCCGGTGGTGGGCGCGCTCATCGCGCTCACGCGGGCCCCGGCAATCGGCTCTCCGTCCGGTCCCCGCACGACGCCCTCGAGCACGCAGCCGCGTCGCATCCTCACGTCGACGCGCAGGGTCTCCCCCGCGTCAAGAGGTACGGCAGGGACGGCGTCCGTCCGCTCGACGAACCCACGCGCCTCGACCACGAAGTCCTCGAGGGTCCACGCGGGCAGGCCCCCGATGCGGAACGTGCCACCGGCATCGGTGGCGACGCCGCGCGACGCGTACTCGTCCCGCACGCCGATTCCGCGCCCGGCGATTCGCCGCACGGCGGCGTGG
>JAUXCH010000679.1 GCA_030618975.1 Planctomycetia bacterium | reverse complement strand
GCCCGAGTCGCTGGGCGCCTGGGTGTCGCCGAACGCGCGCGGCTGGTCGATGGGGGGGCTCGACTTCGGCGCGCCCTGCATCGGCCGCACACTCCTACGGCCGGGCGCGTACGTCCTCAGCGTCGAGGCACGGGGCCACGCGCGCGTCGAGCAAGAAGTTCGCGTCGCGGCGGGCGAGATCGTCGACGTCACGGTGGACCTGGAGACCGGCACCTCCACCGCCGCGCCTGCGGACGCTGCCGAGGACCCTGCCGCGGGGGCGGAACCGGTGGCCCTGGACGAAGTGCGACTCGGGCAACTGCAGTGGGACGACGCGCCGCTCGAGGAGATCCTGACGTATCTCGCCGGGAAGGCGAAGGTCGAGCTGCGCGTGACCGAGAAGGCCCGGCCCCTGGTCGAGGAGCAACGGATCCACCTCCAGCTCGACGACGTGACCGTCCGGACCTGGCTGGATCTCCTGACCGCGCCCCAGAACCTCACCTGGAAGGTCGTCGGGCGGACGCTCTGGATCGGCACGGGCGACGAGCTCCTCCCCCCGCGCTGAGTCGCGCCCTGCTTCCCGGCGAGCGTCCGCGTCCGACGTCAAGCCGGGTCATGCTGGTTGGGCAGCGAGATGTCCACCCAGGATTCCGCGTGCCGCCACGCGCCGTAGGGGAGGGGCCCCGCCCCGACGGCCTGCGCACGCGAGGAGCGCCGGGCGGGGAACCAGGCCAACCCCCGCCCGGATCCGCCCGGCGTGGCCGCCGAGCGGCACCAGACCCCGCGCAGACCCGCATCGTGAACGGCGCGGCCGACAGCTTGGCAGTCGGACTGCGGGACGGCTCGGCCCGTTCGCCTCGTCGGATAGGTGACGGGCAATCCCAGTGCGGACAGCCCGGAGTCGCTCACGGCGTCGGCGACCTGTTGCCGCGTCGGGATCGTGGCCGGCACGAGGACGAACGGCGCGCTGTCGTCCAGGTCGTCTTCCGCCACGGGCGTGTCCTCGAGCATCCGCCGGACCTGCGCCCGGGCCGTCGCGACGTCGCCGTTCAGGTACAGCGCGTCGAAGCTCCCCGGAGGATTCCAGCGGCCCCCGTGTGCCTGCGCGTAGGCCGGATCCAGGGGATCCGTCCCGTGCTCCCCGGCCACGCGGAGCCAGATGCGGCCGTCCGGCAACCGTGCGGTGTCCGGCGTCACGGCTGGACGCGCCGGAGATCGAACATGCGCTCCACCGCATCCCGTACCTCGCGGTGCAGGCCGTCGGTCGCCATGTCGTAGAGGCTCCGGCCTTCGAGGACGGGCGCCTCGCGCCGGACCACGGCGGGGATCCGTTCGCGCTTGAGGTGCCGGTCGAGCAGGTCCGTAGCGATAGCGAGGTCGGCGATCGCGCCGGAGCGCGACGCGGGCGGCTCGCCGGCGAGCCACAAGCTGAACGCTTGACGGGACACGCCGAAGAACCTGGCCGCCTCCGAGCCCGACAGCCTCCACAGTTCCAGCAGGCGCTCCAGCGGCTTCCTGCGGATTCGGCGGTCGAGTGCGTCGGCCAGGGCGCGCAGGCGATCCGGGTCGTTCTCGAGGTCCTGGGCGAGACGCTTGGCGAGCCGCTCCGCCTGTCGGACGGACTGGAGATGCCGAGTCTTCATGGCCGCAAGCATATGTCAATGCGCCGCGCCGGGTGGCCGCGCTCTCGGCGGGTGCTCGCGTCCGCTACTCCCTCCCCAAGGCGACGTCGAGATGCAGGGTGTCCCCCTCCGCCGTGCGCCCGACGACGGCGGGCGCGTAGGGTGGATCGGCCGCGAAGCCGCCGTGCACCGTGATGCGATAGCGCTCCGCGCGCGGAACGGTGATCGCCTCGGTGTGTCCGTCCGCACCCAGGCGCCCCCAGGACGAGGAGAACCAGATCCCGTCCCGGAGCACCTCCACGGAGACGAACCCACTCTCGATCGGGGCCTCGCTCTCTGCGTCCTCGACCGTCACGGTGAGCGAGATGCCGCCGTGGGTCTCGAGCGAACGGGCCTCGGTCGAGATGGGCACCGTCAGCTCCGCGGGGGGGCCTGCGGTCAGATCGACGCCGACCGACGCGTTCGGATACGGTGCTTCCTTCAGGACGCTGCGGTTCGCATCCAGGTTCGTGTACACGTTCACGGTCACGCGCTCCGCCGGCACGCCGGCGATCTCGAACCGGCCGCCGTCGTCCGTGCCTCCGTGTCCGAGGACCTCGTGCGTCGTCGCATCCGCCGGGGTGACCTCCACGCGCCGTCCGGCGATCGGTTCCTGCGTGTCGGCGTCCAGCACGATGCCCGTGATGCGGTGGGTCTTTCGCGGGAACACGATCGTGAGCGTCGCGGGACCCTCGCGCCGGAAGTGCGCCCACGTGGAGCGGCGCTGGGGGCCGTCGACGAGCTCCACGCGGTACACGCCGGGGAACAGCGCGTAGACGACCCGGCCGTCAGCCCCTGTGCGCTTCCTCCCCCCCCGTCCCACCGTGCCCGGTCCCCCGGCCTCGCTGGCGTAGCTCCCGGGGTTGGAGTTGAGGGTCACCCGGACGTCGCCGCGCCCGGCGCCGCTCTCGTCCACGACGGCGAGCACGAAGTCCGCGCGCGCCGGCAGCGCCAGCGTGGCCTCGGTCGTGGCACCGGGTGCGACCTGCACGTCGATGCGCACGGGGACGTACGCCCACGAGGAGGGCATGAGACGCCTGCTGCGGTTCGATGCCGTCACCGTGGCGCGATAGCCGCCGGGGGGCAGGCCTTCGAAGGGCGCGCGCCCCTCCGCGTCGCTCCTCACGACGAAGTGGGACGTAGCCCCCGGCTGCTCCAGGTGCACCCAGACGGTTTCCGGGGGCTCCACCTGCACGACGAGCCGGCCGGCCGGACTCAGGTCGATCCGCAGGTCCGTGCGCGGCGCCGTGACGTCGAGGCTCCGTTGCGCGGCGTCCTCCGAACGGACCACCAGCCGGTACCGCCCGGGCGGGATCCCCCGAAGTGCGAACGAACCGTTCACCTCGGCGGCTGCCGCGCAGAGCAGCGGCAGGGATTCGTCGCCGCTCTCCATCCACGTCGGCGGCAGCGGCACCCGCACTTCCAGGGTCACGCCCCGGCCCCCCGTCACCGCGCCGGCCAGCGCGACCTCGTCCGTCTCCCGGTGCATCTCGACGGTCAGGCCTGGGGGCTCACGCAGGGGTTCGCGCACGACCGTACGGCGCTCCGTCCGGTAGCCCGGTGCCACGACGAACAACTCGCCCCGAGGGTGCGGGAACGCGTAGTCGCCGCCAAAGTGGAGCAACGTGAGCCAGCCGGGCGGGTGGGCTGCCCCCCCGGCCGTCTTCTCCAGGCGGCCGAGGCCCATGCGGTACGCACCGTCCGGCG
>JAUXCH010000623.1 GCA_030618975.1 Planctomycetia bacterium | reverse complement strand
GTCCACCTTCATCAACCCCACCACCCTCAAGCCCACGACGGGCAAGGCCGACGGCAAGCTGCGCTGTGCGAGTCGCAACGGCAACCAGCCGTCGAATCGCAACACCAACAACGGCTTTCGTTGCGCGAGTGACCCCTCGAGGGGTGCAGGGGGGCAAGGAATAGCCCCCTGCCACGGAGTCGCGGAGCGACGGAGTGCCCGGTCCGCGCGGGAGCGCGGAACGACGCCTCTGCGTCTTCGAGAAGATCCGATCCCCCACGTACACGGCCCGATGCGGGTCCGTTCGCAAGTACGACCCGCCTGTGCCGAGAGAGGCCCCAAGCGCCTGACTCCGGGTCGTCGCGGCCTACCGCGACGACCGAAGAGAACACCGCCGGGGCGGGGCTCGTAGCGCGTTGGCGCGAGCGTCCTGCCCCGGCAGCTTCCCCTCAGGCACCTTCCCGCCACGCTCGGCCGAGGTACGGCGAGGTGCTTCGGGACGCTCCGTCCAGCAAGGCGCCCGCCGCTCGCCCAGCGCGCCGCGCTGCGTCGGACGCGCCACGGCTTCGTCGCATCGTGCCGCCCGTGCTCAGGCAGGCAGGCCGAGCTCGCGCGCCGCATTCCGCTGGCGGACGTCGGTGGTGACGAATGCGTCGAGCGGCTCCTGGCGGCCGAACCAGAGCGCTGTCCGGAGGTGGACGAGGTCGAGAGAGCGCGGCGTGAGCACGGGGGGAAAATCGGGCGCGAGGCAGAGGTCGAGCGTCAGGTCGCGGAGGACCAGCCGCTCCACATCCTCCTCCACCCGGGTCAGGGCGGAGCGGGACTCGGCCTCCGTCAGCAACCGTTGGCGTGCGGCATGGACGATCGTGCGCCGGGCCTCCAGGACGAGGAGGGAGCTCGAGAGCAGCTCGGCCCCGGCGAGCCGTTCGAGCAGGGCTTCTGCGTCACGCTGCCCAAGCAGGATCGTGAGGTACGCCGAGGTGTCGATGTAGGCCCTCACCGGTCCGTGTCTTCGGACGATCGGTCCGCGAGCAACAGGCCCAGCACCTTCGCCTGGCGTTCCTCGTCCACCTCGATCGCGGCGTGGAGATTCCCTGCCGGACTGCTGCGCCCGACATGGAGGCCGGGCTCGGGGGCGGGGTCGAGGGCCGCCACCGGACGGCCGTGACGGGTCACGAGGATCCGTGCGCCCGCCTCCACGTCGCGGAGAAGGCGCGAGAGGTCCCGCTTGAGTTCGTGGACGGAAACCGAGCGCATGGAAGAAGTATGTTCCAAAATCCAACTACTTTCAAGGTCTATATTCAGGTTCTTTCTTCCCTCCCCCCAGCGCCAGCCGCCTGGAGACGGCCGGAGCAGGGCTCGTAGCGGGCACCGCCCGCGAGCGTCCTGCTCCGGCAGCTTCCCCTCTGGCACCTTCGCGCAACCCCTGCCGCTCCTCCGACCGGCGCCAGCCGCCGATCAGGCGGCCGATCTCGGCCAGTCGCTCCGCCGCGAAGGTGTGCTGGCGCGCGGACAGGTAACCGAAGTCCGTGGCCAGTCGCACGAGGAAGCGGAGGGCGTCCAGGTGGCCGTCGGCATCCTGGAGGGTGAACCGGCGCCGCTCGCCGCGGCGCCGGTTGGCCATGACCAGGGCCCCTTGCAGGTCGAGCGCCGCTCCTTCCAGCCGGTGCGTCAGCGTATGACGGCGCGACCGGGGGAACTTCGCGCTGTGCGGCAGGAGCCAGCGGATGAAGTCGCAGGTTCGGACGAAGACCGGGGTTTCCTCTGCTCGCATGCCGTGCGTACCTCCTCGAGTACCTGACGTCGTAGTCCCCGGGACTGTGCAGTTTCGGCATGGGCCAGCCACGAGCGCAGCGACGCCCGTGCGCTCTCTGCGGGCAGCCGACGATCGAGAACGGCGCGCACGTTCGTCCTGAGGCGCCTTCGAAAGCGGGTGACGGACGCGCCCTGCAGGCGGCGGCGACCGTCGGCGCGGAGGACGAAGCCGAGGAACCCGACGCCCGCAGCGCACGGCACGACCCGGGTCTTCCTGGGATGCAGGCTCAGTCGCAGGCGCGCCAGCACGCCCTCGATGGCGTCGAGCCACGACCAGAGCGTTCGCTTGGAGTCGGCGAAGAGACGGACGTCGTCGGCGTAGCGGACGTATCCGGCCACGCCGAGCTCCTCCTTCACGAAGTGGTCCAGGGGATCGAGGACGACGTTGCCGAAGAACTGGCTCGTGAGGTTGCCGATCGGGATCCCGCGCGGGCTCAGCAGGGACAGCAGATCGTCACCGGGAAAGAGCACCTTGGGCGCTTGGTCCCGGAGGACGTGGGCGCCTCCGTGGAGGATGCGGCGGACCAGGTCCAGGGTCCTCTCGCAGCGCACCTTGCGCTCCAAGGTCGCGACGAGCACCTCGTGGTCGACCGACGCGAAAAACCGCAGCACGTCCGTGGCGAGGCAGTAGCGCCGGCGCCGTACGAGCCCGTGCGCCCGGTCGAGGGCCGCGTGCGTGCCCTTGCCGCGGCGGCAGGCGTAGGAGTCGTGGATGAACCGGGGTTCGAAGTGCGGCTCCAGGACCCCGACCAGGGCGTGGTGCACGACGCGGTCCCTGAACGGCGCCGCCGACACGAGCCGGCGCTTGGGCTCGTACACCTCGAACGAATCGTAGGGGCCCGGCCGGTAGGCGCCGGCGAGCAGCTCGCGACGCAGGGCGTCGAGCTCCGCCTCCCGGTGGTAGTCGAACCACGTCGTGTCCGGCCGCGATCGGCCCGCTCTCCGGGCTCTCCGATAGGCGGCCAGGAGGTGGCCGCGCGAGGTCAACGTCTCCCACTGGCCACCTCGTCGTCTGGGCATGCCCAGGATCTACCAGGGGTGACGGACGCCGCAGCCGTGCCGAGGGCTCCCGCAGTATCCTCCTCCCCTCGAGACACGGGCAGGGGAGGACACCATGGCCCACGCCGCCGGATTCGGACGCAAGAGCGTCCTGCTCCCTGGCCGAGCCCCCGCGTCGCCGGACGGCGCGTTCGAACCCGCCGAGGAGAAGTACGCGGTCGACACCCTCATCGGGGAGGGGGGCATGGGCGAGATCTCCTGGTGGAGGACCGCGACCTGAGGCGCCAGGTGGCCATGAAGGTGCTCAGGAAGGAAAGCGGCGACGACGGGGGGGCGCGCCTGCACTTTCTCGCCGAGGCCCAGGCGACGAGCCAGTTGGAGCACCCCGGCGTGCCGCCGGTGCACGACCTGGGCATCACGCCCGAGGGGCGGCTCTACTTCACGATGAAGCTCGTGCGGGGGCGGACCCTGAGCGAGGTGCTCCACGACCTCGTCCTCCGGCGCCGCGACGTGCAGCGCGAGTACTCGCTGCACCGGCTCGTCACGATCGTCACGCGCGTCGCCGAGACGCTCTCCTACGCCCACGAGCGCGGCGTGATCCACCGCGACGTCAAGCCCGACAACATCATGCTCGGCGACTACGGCGAGGTCCACCTGATGGACTGGGGGCTCGCGCGCGTCTCGACCGAGGACGCGCAGCCGGACGGGCCGCTGGACGCCGAGCGGGTCGCAACGGCGCGGAGTTGCTCGGCCCTGCATACGCAGCACGGCGACGTCAAGGGCACGCTGCCCTACATGAGCCCGGAACAGGTGCGCGGTTCCGAGGCCCTCGACGGACGGACCGACGTCTACGCCCTCGGCTGCGTGCTCTACGAGGTGCTCACGCTGCACCCGGCCTTCGATCCGCGTGCGGAGGACCTCCTGCAGC
>JAUXCH010000005.1 GCA_030618975.1 Planctomycetia bacterium | reverse complement strand
CGCCCGGGTACGACTTCCGCGTCGTCGACGCGCTCCTCACCAACTTCCACCTGCCGCGCTCGACCCTCCTGGCGCTCGTCTTCGCGCTCGCGGGACGCGAGCGGATCCTCGACGCCTACGCCGAGGCGGTTCGCGAGGGCTACCGCTTCTACTCCTACGGCGACGCGATGCTGATCCTCACGCGGTAACATGCGCGTGTGACCGCCTCGGACGACCACGCAGCGCTTCGCGACCTCGCCTCCCGCCACGGCTTCCACGTCTTGGGCGTCACCTCCGCCGAGCCGCTCGCCGACGCGCTCGCGCGGCTCGAGGCGTGGGCCGCGGCGGGCCACGCCGCCGACATGCGGTGGATGACGAGGAACCCGCCCGAGCGTGCAACTCCCCGGACGCTGCTCGACGCGGTCCGATCCGTCGTCACCCTCGCCGTGGACTACTGGACGCCCGCCCCGCCGTTCGAGGCGGAAGGACGCTACGGACGCGTCGCGCGCTACGCCTGGGGCCGGGACTACCACGACGTCGTGATCCCGCGCCTGCGCGAGCTGGGCGCCGCGCTTCTCGACGTCGTCGACGGCGCCACCCGCTTCGCCGTCGCGTGCGACCACTCGCCGATTCTCGAACGCGCCGCTGCCGCGCGCGCCGGCCTCGGCTTCCCGGGCAAGAACACCTGCCTGCTCCTCCCGCGCCGCGGATCCTGGGTCTTCCTCGCGGAGATCCTGCTCGACGCCGAGCTCGAGCCGACGCCGCCTGCGCCCCAGGAGCACTGCGGCACGTGTGTTCGCTGCCTCGACGCCTGTCCCACCGGCGCCTTCCCCGCGCCCCACGTCCTCGACGCGCGTCGCTGCGTCTCCTACCTGACGATCGAGCACCGCGGCGTCCTGCCGCGCGCCCTGCGCCCGCGTCTGGGCCCCTGGGTGTTCGGCTGCGACGACTGCCAGGACGTCTGCCCGTTCAACCGCTTCGCGCCGCTCTCCGACCGGCCCGAGTTCGCGCCCGACTTTGGCGTGGGGCCGCGCCTCGACCTCCCCGGCCTGCTTCGGCTCCGCCACGACGACGCGTTTCGCGCGCGCTTCGCCGGTACGCCGCTGCTCAGGCCGAAGCGACGCGGGCTGCTTCGAAACGCAGCCGTCGCGGCGGCCAACGTCGGCGCGACGTGCGCCGTGCCTGCGCTCGTCTCGTGCGCCACCGACGACGCCGAGCCGCTCGTCCGCGCCCACGCGCTCTGGGCGCTCGGCCGCCTCGACGCACCCCAGGCGCACCGGCTGGCCGAGCGCGCGCTCGCCCGCGACGACGACGGCGACGTCTTGGGCGAGGCGCGCGCCCTCCTGGATGACGCGCCGTGAGCGAGCCGGCCGCAGTCTCCGTCCTGCTGCCCGTGCGCGACGCGGCGCCCTTCCTCGCCGAGGCGCTCGACTCGCTCCGCCGCCAGACGTTCGAGGACCTCGAGATCCTCGTGCACGACGACGGCAGCACGGACGACTCCCGCTCGATCGCCCGGCGCGCGGCGCAGGAGGACTCGCGCATCCGTCTCGAGACCGGGTCGCCCCGCGGGATCGTCCACGCCCTGAACGCCCTGGCGGCGCGCGCGGGCGGCGACCTGCTCGTCAGGATGGACGCGGACGACGTCTCCGCCCCGACGCGCGTCGAACGGCTCGTCGAGGCGGCGCGCGCTCGCCCCGCGGCCTCCTTCTTCGCGAGCCGCGTGCGCTACGTCCCGCGCGCAGGGCTGAGCGAGGGCGTGCTGCGCTACGAGACGTGGATCAACGCCCTGCTCGACCACGAGAGCATCGTGCGCGAGCGCTTCGTCGAGTGCCCGCTGCCGCATCCCGCGTGGGCGATCCGCCGCGAGACCCTCGAACGCCTCGGCGGCTGGGCGGACGGCCCGTTTCCCGAGGACTACGAGCTGTTCCTCCGCGCCGTCGACCTGGGGATTCGATTCCACAAGGTGGACGAGGTGCTCCTCGACTGGCGCGAGGGCGACCACCGCCTCTCCCGGACGAGCCCCCGCTTCTCCCGCGCCGCGTTCTTCGAGCTGAAGGCGCGCCACCTCGTGCCGTTCCTCGCTGCCACGGGCCGCCCGGTCGTCGTCTTCGGCACCGGCCCGGCGGGCAAGCGTTGGACGAAGCGTCTCCGCGAAGGCGGGCTGGAGGTCGACGCCACCGACGGCGTCCACGCCAACCCGGAAGCGTTCGTGATCGGAACGTGCGGAACCCCCGAGGGCCGCGAGAAGACGCGACGCGACCTGGACGCGGCCGGCCTCGTGGAGGGCGCGGACTACCTCTGCGTGCAGTGAGCGCACGGTCGGGGGCCGTGGGCGTGCGTGAGGCCGCTCGCCTGCCCACGGTATAGTCCCGACACCGAGTCCCTACGCCGTGCCGGGAAGGCATCGACCGCGGGAACCAGGAGGATGCCTTGAAGTTCTTGAGTTCTTTCGTCGTCAACAAGCCGCTGAACATCGCGACCGTCGCCGCTCTCTTTCTCGTCGGCTATCTGGTCCTTCGCTTCTCCGGTGTCGGTGAGGGGAAGAACGCCACGGCTCTCCTCGTCCCCACGATCGGGTGGGGTCTCTACGCGGTCTGGGAGTGGTTCGTCACGACCAGAAGCCCCGACGCGGACATCCGCGTCGATCTCCTGATCATCTGGCCCGTGCTCCTCGTTCTCTCGATCTGGTTCGTGTTCAAGGCTCTCGGATGAGAACGTCTGCTCGCCACGCAGTACCGCCCACACCCGGAGTCGATCGAGCCCCTCCACTTCCCGCCGAGGATCCGCGTGCCCCGCTCGATCGGGCAGGGTTCGTTGCATGCGTGCGGTCTCCGGCGCGTGCGGCCGTTGCGGGTGCGGGCCATGAGTCCTTGCCTCCGGCGGCAAGTCGCTCCTGGTCGAGGAGTGGGCGGGCCTGGATCCCGCGAGAGCTCGACGGAGCACGCCCGCCTCCAAGCCGTCACCCGTGCGCCGTGCTACGGTCTCTCACGCTGAATTGGCGAACGGAGACGCCGGAGAGGCGTTCGTTCTGCAACCCGCTCTGCAGGAAACGGTCATGGTGAAGGCAACGGCTACGCAGACGAAGGCACGGGAAACGGAGACCGGAGCGCCGTGCAGCGAGCTCCAAGAGGCTCTGACCCGGATGCCGTTCAAGGTCCACCTGAGCTTCGAACCCCTGTTCAAGACGATCGACGAGCTCCTCTCGGGCTGCGAGAACCCCTACACCCGGGAAGCGCGCAACCAGGTCGACGCGTGTCGCCACGCCGAGGAGCTACGGGGCACCATCACGTCCCCCGAGGTGCTCGAGCGCCACCGCGAGGGGATCCGGTTCCTCATGGGCTTCGTGTTCTCCGAGCTCACCGCGGACCACGTTCCGGGCCGGGCGCACGCGCCGTTCGCACCCGAGAGCTTCTTCACCACACGCGCCTTCGACAAGGTGTTCAACTCGCCCGACGTCGAGGTCTTCGACGGCAACGCGCTCCAGAAGCGCGACTTCTACCGCGCCAACCTCTTCTTCGCCTACACCATGCTCTACACGCTCCACTTCGGGGTGGAGCACTCGAAGAAGGTGTTCGTCAAGCGCCTGCGCCAGAAGAGCACGGGTCTCGACCGCTTCTTCCTCGTGGACTCCGACTTCCGCTTCGTGGAGGTTTCGCATCCAGGTCTCGAGATCCCGCCGCAGAGGGAGTTCGCCCGCCTCCTGGACATGGAAGACCTCGACGAGCTACGCCGGTGCCTGCCCCTCGACGACGTCGTCTTCACCGGGTTCAACTTCCTCCGCTACATCGAGATCACCGAGCTCCACAACCTCTCGCTCCTCAAGTCCGAGCTGGTCGAGCCCGACATGCTCAACTCGCCGGAGCGCTTCCTGCGGATCGTCGATCGGCTGCGCTCCATCTTGCAGGTCTCCGACCTCGATGCGGGTCTCACCCTCCGCCACAAATCGGGCCACGAGTACCGCTACTGCGCCGCCCGCAGCCTCCTCAAGGACTTCGAGGGTGGTCTCGACGACATCGAGAGCACCATCTACGGGGATCCGATCCGCGACAAGGTCCCGCTCTTCGTCCCGGATCTCGGCGAGTGCGACTGCGACTCCGACGTCGTCGCGCACCTGCGCAGCCGAGGCATCCGCAGCGTCGGGCTCATCCCCCTCCTCGACGGCGGCGAGGTCATCGGCATCCTCGAGCTGACGTCCCGCCAGCCCGACGAGATCCACCCGTCGTCCGCCCGCAAGCTCGCCGATCTCCTGGCGCCCCTGACCATCGCCGCCCAGCGCGTGATGGACGAGACCCAGGGCCGCATCGAGCGCACGATCAAGGCCCACTGCACGGCCATCCACCCGAGTGTGGGCTGGCGCTTCGAGGAGGCCGCCTACCGCTACAACACAGAGCTCGTGGAGACCGGCACGGCGCGCTTCGAGGACATCGTCTTCGAGGGCGTCCACCCGCTCTACGGCGCCATGGACATCCGCGGCTCCTCCGTCAGTCGCAATACGGCGATCCAGACCGATCTCGTCGAGCACATCGACCTGGCCCGCGCCTTGCTGGCGCGCATCCACGCGCACCACCCGATGCCCATCGCCGACTACTACGACGCGGCTCTCGCCAGGTTCCGCGCCGCGGTTTCGAAGGGACTCCGCTCCGGCGACGAGATCAGCGTCATCGACTTCCTGCACCAGCGCGTCGAGCCCTTCTTCGACTACATCCGAGAGCACATGCCCCTGCCCGTCGAGGATGGCGAGTCGGATGCCGTCGAGGGCTACTACGCGAACATGGATCCGAGCATGCGGATCCTCTACAAGCGTCGGAAGGACTACGAAGATTCCGTCACGCTGATCAACGAGACCCTGGGTGCGCTCGTCGACCGGGAGGAAGAGCAGGCACAGGCGATCTTTCCCCACTACTTCGAGAAGTACAAGACGGACGGCGTCGAATACAACATCTACATCGGTCAGGCCATGACGCGCGCGCTCGAGTTCGACGAGGTGCAGCTCAAGAACCTACGGCTGTGGCAGTTGCAGCTGATGTGCAAGATGGCGCGACGTGCCGAAGAGCTGGTCCCGGACATGCAGGTGCCGCTCCGCACCACGCCGCTCGTGCTGGTCCACGCCTCGCCGCTGACGATCCACTTCAGCACCGAGTCCAAGCAGTTCGAGGTCGAGGGCTCCTACAACATCCGCTACGAGATCATCAAGAAGCGCATCGACAAGGCCACCGTCCGCGGCGCGAGCGAGCGCCTGACCCAGCCGGGTCTCCTCGCCGTGATCTACACGCAGGACAAGGAGCGCGACGAGTACCAGCGGTACTTCGAGTACCTGGCCGAGAAGGGCCTCGTGCGGGGCGAGATCGAGAACCTCGAGCTCGACGATCTCCAGGGCGTGCACGGCCTCCGCGCACTGCGCGCAGCGATCGTCCTGGACTGATCACTGCTCCTCCCGCTTCAGGCGGACCTCGACCGCGTTCTCGTCGACGACCTCGACGGGCACCGCACGCAACTCTGTGGTCGACGTCGGGCCGGCAGGCGTCGTCGCTCACGCGGGATGGGGTATCCTCGGTCCATGTCCAAACGACTGAGGGATCACAAGGTCCTGACCTTCGACTGCTACGGCACGCTGATCGACTGGGAGAGCGGGATCTGGGATGCGCTGCAGCCCCTCTTCACGGCCAACGAGCGCGGCGACATCCTGCGCGAGGACGCCCTGCGCGTGTACGCGAAGCACGAGTTCGCCTTCGAGCAGGCGTGCCCGGAGCTGCTCTACCCCGCCATCCTCACCCGGACGCACCACGCCTTGGCCACCGAGTTGGGGCTCGAGAGCAGGGAGGACCTGGACGCCGCGTTCGGACGCTCCGTGCCTCACTGGCCGGTGTATCCGGACACGGCGGACGCGCTCCGGTACCTGAAGACGCGCTTCGAGCTGGTCATCCTGTCGAACGTGGATCGCGAGAGCTTCGCGGCCTCGAATCGAAAGCTCGGGGTCGAGTTCGACGCCGTCTACACCGCCCAGGACATCGGCTCCTACAAGCCGTCGCCGGCCAACTTCGAGTACCTGCTCACCCACCTGGAGCGCGACCTGGGCTTGGCGGCCCGCGACGTGCTGCACACCGCCCAGAGCCTCTTCCACGACCACGAGCCGGCCCGCCGCTTCGGGCTGGCCAACGCCTGGATCGACCGCCGGCGCCTGTCCGAGGGGGGCGGCTGGGGCGCGACGGCCGAGGTCGAGGCCCGGCCCGAGGCGGACTTCCTGTTCCTCTCGATGGGCGAGATGGCCGAGGCGGTGCGTGCGGAAGGCGAATAGCGGAATGGGGGTGTCTCGAAGCGGCGCCCGCTCGCAGTTCTTCTGGTGGGGAAGGCGCCGGCACGGCGGCGCCCCCCCGGAAGGAGCGTGTCATGAGTTGCCGCCGGGTCTTTCCTGCACTCCTGGGTCTCTCGATCCTCACCGCCTGCAGCGGCGGCGGCGGGGAGGGCGGTTCGAACCCGCCGGTGACCGGCCCTGCGCCCTCCGGGCTCATGGGCATCACGTGGACCGTTCCGGCCACCGCGGCATCCATCGACGAGCAGACCGGCCGGACCACGCGGCTCACCGGTCTCGGACTCGGGGGCTTTCGGGCCGTGAAGGGCCTGGCCTTCGATCCGAGTGCCAACCTGCTCTACGGTTCCGACGAGGAAGCGATGCAACTCATCTCCATCGATCCCGTCTCGGCTACGGCCACGGTCATCGGCCCGCTCCCGACCGAGGTCGACGGTCTCGCGTTCGACCCCGACTCGGACGTGCTCTACGGGGTGCACTCGTATGCGGACCTGCTCGTCACCATCGACCCGGACACCGCCCGCACGACCGTCGTAGGAGAGTTGCTCTTCGGCAACGTCAAGGGTCTGGCGTTCGATCCGAACACGGGCACGCTCTACGGGACCGACATCTCCTCCGACCAACTGATCACGATCGATCCGGTCACGGGCGCGGGTACCGCGGTGGGACCGCTGGGCTACAACATGATCCGCGGTCTCACGTTCGACCCCGATACGAACACGATGTACGGCACGGACACGTCCACGGACGTGCTCGTCACCATCGACGTCACGACCGGCGCTGCGACGACCGTGGGGCCCACGCCCACGAGCTTCCTCGCCGGCCTCGCCTTCGACCCCACGACCGACACGCTGTACGGCTCGGATCTCCAGGCTCGAGCGCTCGTGACCCTCGACGTCGCGACGGGCACAACCGACGAGGTCGGTCCATTGGCCTATCCCGGTGTCGTGGGAGCGGCCTTCGATCCGAACACCAACACACTGTACGGAACGGACGCCAGCGCGCGGCAGCTGATGCGAATCGATCTCGCGACAGGACTGGCAACGCCCGTTGGAGTACCGGGGACGGCGCGGTACGACTGCCTGGCATTCGATCCCGCCACGGACACCCTCTACTCCGTCGACAACACCCGTGAGCGACTCGTCGTCCTGGATCCGACCACGGGCCAGGAGACCTACACGTGGCCCGACTTCTCCCTCGGCTCCTACTGGGTCGGCGGCCTGGCCTACGACCCCGACACCGGCACCCTGTACGGGTCGGACACGGGCGGGGATCAGATCGTGGTCATCGATACGACCACGGGTGGGGGCACCCCTGTAGGGCCCGTTGGATTCACCGCCGTGCAGGGACTCGCCTTCGACACGCAGACGGACACCCTCTACGGCACCGACATCGTCACGGACCAGCTCCTCGTCATCGATCCTTCGACCGGCGCGGGGACGGCCGTGGGCCCCCTGGGCCACACCGAAGTCTCGAGCCTCGCGTTCGACCCCCACACGAGCACGCTGTTCGGCGTGGATACCGCGGTGGACATGCTGCTCTCCATCGACCCGGCCACCGGCGCGGCGACCCCATGGCGCTGCCTGGGCGCCTACGAGATTCAGAGCCTGGCCTACGATCCCGCTGCCAAGCTGTTCTACGCCTGCGATCGGATCGGGGACCAGTTGATCGCAATCGACCCCGCACGCGGCGAGGCGAGGGTCATCGGGCCTCTCGGCTTCGACAGCGTCAGCTCGCTGGCGTTCGATCCGAACACGAACACCCTCTACGGATCCGACGTGCGAACGGATGAGCTCCTGAGAGTCGACACCACCACGGGCGCTGCCACGGCGATCGGCTACCACGGATATAGCTCGGTCCTGGGATTGGCATTCGACCCGAACACGAACACGCTCTACGGTGCGGATCGGAGCTCAGGCCAACTGGTCGTCATCGACACGATCACGGCCGACGGCATCGACGTCGGCCCGTTCGGAATCGACCACATCGTGGGACTGGCCTTCGACCCCACGACGAACACGCTCTACGGAACGACGTCGGCGACGGGGGAACTCGTCGTGATCGACACGGCCACCGGGGCTGCGACCGTCCGGGCCGTCACGGGGGAGCTCGTGCACGGGCTGGCCTGGCGGTAGGAGCCCAACGGCCTTCGCCCTCGCGCGTGGAATCCGACCACGAACCACGGACCACGCACCACGGACCACGAACCACGAACCACGCAGGCAAGCCCTCTCGTGGCGGTCCTCGTGGCCGGGATTCACGTGGAGGCCGGGATCCGGATCGGCGCCACCCTGTTCGGCGAGGGGCAGCGCCGCCTTGCCTCGAGCGCGCTCGTGCCGCATCGCCACGTTGTGCACGACGCCGTAGAGGAACGGACGGAACGACCCGCGCTCGGGATCGTCCCGTTCGAGCACTCCGCCCGGTCGGAGGCAGTCCAAGAACACCTCCTGCACGGCGTCCTCGAGCTCGCCCAATCCCCTCTCCTGCCCCGCGCCGGGACGCCCTACGCGCCCTCGCCCTGCCCGCACACTTCCCACGCCGCCTGGATCTCCCGGTGGAGCCATACGTTCTCCATCATCGACTCGCGGTACTCCTCGGGAGCCTGGTCGACGATTCCCTCGAGCAGCCGGTGCGCCTCGCGGAGCCTGCCCGGCTCCTTCGTCGCGCGCCACAGCTGGAACTCGGCCTCCATGCGGTGGGCCGCCCCCAGGCGCGTCCCCATCGCGGCCAGGGCGTCGGACGCGGCGTCCGGCGCCCCCTGCCCCAGCTGACAGAAACCGGCCATGGCGAGGATCTCGAAGTGTGGCATTCGACTCTTGCCCGTGTCTTCGAGCAGCTGGCGGAACAACAACTCCGCGGCTTCACCATCGCCCTCGTCCGCCACGCGGCGGGCCAACGCTTGTCGTACCTGGATGCTCATCGGGGAGTGCTCCAGGCCCCCCCGCTCCAGGTCGGACAGCGCCTCGCGGTAGCTCGCCGTCGCGACATCCAAGTTCCCGGAATTCTCCTGCAGGATGCCGTGCACGTAGCCGTGCTCGGCGACGCTCGCGACACCGCGCGCCTCCAGCCAGATCTTCTCGGCACGTTCCAGCCACTCCCCCGCCGAGGCCAGGTCTCCCAGGCCGAGCAGGCAATGGACGACGTTGCGTGCCGCCCAGTGCATCCGCATGCGGTCTCCCATCTCCTTCGAGATCTGGAACGCATCGAGATCCAGCTCCAGGCCCTGTGCGTACTGGCCTTCCCCCCAGCAGATGCCCGCCAGATTGGACTTGGTGCTCGCAATGACATCGGCTCGACCCGCTCGCTGCGCCGCATCGATTGCCTCCAGGCCATGGCGCCGCGTGGTGTCCGGCTCGCCTCGTTCCCACGCGAGTGAGCAGAGATTGCCCAGGCTGGTGCACAGCCCATCCCAATCCTCCCGCGCCCTGCACTCCTCTGCCGTCTCCTCGAACAGCGCCCGGGCTCGGTCCGGATGCCGCTCCAGGCGCTCGATGTTGGCGATCGACTGCTTGGCATCACGGGCGAGGGGGCTGCCCAGGCGAGTCGCGACCGCGAGACTTCGTTCGGCAAGCTCGCGTGCGCGCGCCAGGTCGCCGGCCCGGCGGAGCATGTCGGACAGGACCCTCATGGCGTGCACCACGAGCCGTTCGTTCTCTCCCTCTCCGGCGGTGTCCAGCGCCAGCTGGTACGACTCGACACTCTCCTGGGTCCGGCCGAGCCGCCCCAGGCCTTTCGCTCTCTTCAGCAACGTGTTCACCCGCACATCGCCCGCCAAGAGCGAAGGCACGTCGAGGGCGCGGCTGGCCAAGGCGACCTGTCGCTCCCAATCGTACTGCCCGCCCAGGTAGTCCAGTGCAGCGAGCACGTGCGGGGCCGCCAGATCGCCCCGCCCGCCCCGCAGGGCATGCCGAGTGACGAGGGCGCGAATCCTCGGTTCATAGGCGTCGGCTTCCCGCCCTGCCCGCTCCTCCCGCGCTACGTAGGCGACGGCAATGGCGGCGTTGTAGTCCTCCCGCAAGGCCTCGAGGATGCCCTCGTAGACGGCTTCCTGCACCTGGTGGTGGTCGAAGGCGAGCTTGCGTCCGAGCGAGCAGACCAATCGGTGGCGCTTCTCGATCTGCCCGAACCGCTTCAGCGCGGGAATACGCGACACGCCGGCGGCCTCTGCGACCAGCACGGGATCGAACTCGTAGCCGCAGCAAGAAGCCACCTCCAACAGGTCGCGCTCATCGTCCGTGAGGTTGGCCATGCGCGCATGGACGAGGTCGAGAATCGAGGAGGGAACCTGGATGTCGCGGATCACCTGGGTGGTGATCCACGTTCCGTCCGCCGACTGGGTGAGGATCTGCCCCTCACGCAGGCTCCGGATGATCTCGAAGGCGAAGAACGGATTGCCGTCGGACTTTTCGGCGATCCGCCAGCCCAGCTCGTCCGCCAGTCGGTTGGAGCGGAAGGCGTCACGGAGGAGTCGCCCGAGGTCCTTCGGGCCCAGGCGCTGGAGCGATCGCTGGTTTGCGTGGTCCAGCCGGCAGACGTTGGCGACCCAGTCCGCCGGTATGCCCGGACGCATCGTGCCTAGGAGCAGGATGCGGTGTCCGGGGACCGCCATCGCCAGCGCCGAGAACAGAGCCCGCCCTTCCCCCGGCGCGAAGTGGAGGTCATCGATCAGCACGACGGTCGTACGCTCGGCTGCAAGTCCTTGCGTCGCGTGCACGAAGACCGTGTACAGGGACTCGTTCGAGAGAGGGGCCGTTCCCGTCGTCGCGGACTCACCACGGAGCAGTGCCGCGAATGCGGGGACCAGGTTGGGGGTCTGCTGGAGATGCATGCGGAGCTCGTCTTCCAGCCCACCCGCACCGAAGTGCTCGCGATAGGCGGCCGCGAACGCTCCGGTCGCCGTCGCGGCGCCGCCCGGCGGATACGACCCGAAGAGGAAGTTGACGTCTTCCCCCTCCTGGCGAAGTCGCCCCACGAACTCGTCCACGAGCCGTGTCTTCCCGATGCCGGCCTCGCCTTCGATCAGCAACACCTGCCCGTCGCCGGCCTTGGCCCGTTCGTAGAGGTCGTGGAGCTTCGCAAGATCGTCGTCGCGGCCGTAGAGTGCGGTCTCACGGGGGACGCGGACACGGCGCAGGGGACGCTTCGTCTCGGAGCGCAGGGCCGTGGCCCTCTCACCCCACCAGTCGGACTTCTCGCCTTCAGCGAGAGCAGTTGCGAGCTCGGAGGCCGTGGCGAAACGATCCCCTCGGTCCTTGGCGATGAGATTGTGTACGACCTCCTCGAAGAACGGGGAAAGTCGAGGGTTGACCTCTCCGACCTTGCGCGGCATCACGTCGAGAATGTTGCGCAGCACCTTGGAGACCTGGTCGTCCCGATAGGGGTGCTGACCGGTAGACAGTTCGTAGAGCACGACGCCCAGGGCGTGCAGGTCCGCCCGCCCATCAGGTTCCCCGCCCGCGGACGTGAACTGCTCGGGCGCCGCGTACTCGAGCGACCCCAGGAACGTGCCGGTCCGAGACAGGCGGATCGCCTCGTCGGTCAATCGCGCCACGCCCAGGTCCATCACCTTCACGACGTGGTCCGGCGTGATCAGGACGTTCTCGGGCTTGAGGTCGCGGTGGACGACGCCCGCGGCGTGGATCGCCGCCAGGCCCTTGGCCACCTCGCGGCCGATGTGGCGACAGAGTTCCTCGGGGACCCGGTCCAGTTCCACGAGAAGGTCGCGCAGGGTCTGGCCCTCCACGTACTCCATGACGAGATAGTGCTGACTCGCACCGTCGAGAAGTGTGGCATCACAGTCGAAGCAGCGGACGACGTTCTCGTGTTGGACGTCCTGACCGATCTGGGCCTCGCGCAGGAAGCGTTTGAAGAAGCCCTCCGTTTCCAGGAGGTGACCGTGGATCACCTTCAGCGCGACCGCAGTCCCGGCGTCGAGTCCCGCCGCAGCCTTCGCGACCTGCGCCTGGTAGACCTTGCCCATGCCGCCCGAGCCCAACTCGGCGAGGATCTCGTAGGCACCGAGTCGGCTGCCGATCAAGGTCTATCCCCCTTCAACGAGTCGGAGTCTGCGGTGCGGGTTCCGGAAACCACGGCCGGTGTCTTCCGGAGAACATGGCCGGTTCATATGACCCTCTCTGGGGTGGGGGTCAAGCTTGAGGTGTCGTGTCGGGTCCGGGAGGACGGGCCGCCGCCTCCGTCCTCACGCGGCCAGGCTCCGTTCTCCCCCGCTGCTCCAGGAGGTAGACGAGGGCCTTCCGGGCCGCACCCCGGACGATCGGGCTCTCCGTCATTGCCGTGGAGCTCGGTCAGCGCCAGGGTGGCCAACGCGTGCGCGCGGAGTCCGCCCGTCGGATCCGCCGGGCGATTCGACCCGCTGCCGTCTGTTGCCCCTTCTGGCACAGCAGGCCCGCCGCCACCGTGTCCGCGAAAGGACGCCGTCCTCGGTGCGTCCAGCCCGAACCGACGAAGGCGTACGTCGCGAGCGAGGTGACGGCCACGTCCTGACCCGTTGCGACTACGATGCGTGGCAGGAGGGGCTTTTCGATGCAGAGGATCCGCAAGGCCGTCATCACGGCGGCGGGCAGAGGCACGCGGCAGTACCCCGCCTCCAGCGCCGTGCAGAAGGAGATGTTTCCGATCATCGATCGGGACGGGCTCGCCAAGCCCATCATCCAGGTCATCGGGGAGGAAGCGATCGCGGCCGGCGTCGAGGAGATCTGCATCGTCACGCAACCGGGCGAGGAGGAGCAATACCGGCGGTACTTCCAGCGCATGAGCGAGGAGACGCTCGAGGCATTCGCCGGGAAGGACTGGGCGATCGAGGCGAGCGAGAAGCTGCAGGCGTTCGGTGGCCGACTGCAGTTCGTGAGCCAGGACCGCCCCGAGGGCTTCGGAGATGCCGTGTACCAGGCCCGCGCGTTCGTCGGCGACGATCCGTTCCTGCTCCTGCTCGGCGACCACATCTACATCAGTGCGACGGAGGTGAACTGCGCGACGCAGCTCATCCAGCGCTACGCCTTCGCCGGCATGGAGGCGATGAGCGCGGTGCAATCCACGCCCGCGCGGCTGCTACACCAGTTCGGCACGATGAAGGGACGGGCCACGGAGCACGAGGACGTGTTTCGCGTCGAAGCGATCGAGGAGAAACCCACACCGGAAGACGCGCTGGCGCGGCTCCGGACGCCGAACCTGCCGCCGAACATGTACCTGTGCCACTTCGGCATGCACGTGTTCCCGCCCGCGATCTTCGCTGCCATCGAACACCTCATCGAGCACGACATTCGACGTGGCGGGGAGATCCAACTCACCGACGCGCAGGACTACCTCCGGACGGAACTGCTCGCGGACGGGTACGCCGCCTGCACCGTTGACGGGCGACGATTCGATACCGGGGTGCCGTACGGGCTGATGGAGTCGCAGATCGCGCTGGCTCTCACGGGTACCCAGCGCGGGCAGATCGTCGAATCCATCGCCCTCCTGCTGGCCGAGCAGCTGCACAGCCTCGCCTTGCGCTGACCCCGTTGCATCCTCGTTGCGCGGGGTTCGCCGAACGCCGGTGCCGGGCACGCGACGGGTGGGTGTGAACCGCGTGGGGGCGGGGCCGTTGCCTCAGTCGGGCCGCCCTGAAACGCTGACAAGCCGTGCGAGATCCTGCGGGATCTCGAACCCCGGTGCGACAGGGGCGGTACGTCTGCGTGACAGGGCTTCCTCCCGACCCCCTGAAGGGAGCACCTCATGTCTCGGACGAAGCGAACCGCCTACCAGGACCCCTGGACCCACACGTCGGACTTCAGCGAACAGCTCTACCTGGCGCTCCGCCAGAGCCCGTGGTGGATGGTGTCCGTCGCGGTCCACGTCGTCCTCTTCGTGATCGCCGGCCTGCTCTACCAGCCAGATGCGAAGGTGGACATGGAGCAGCAGGTCGCCATCCAGAACGCGCCCCTGACGAGCGACCCCCTCGAGGAGGAACCCCCGGAGGACCTCATCCCGATCACGGACACGCAGCCGGTGCCCGAGCCGCCCATCAAGGAGGCCGTGATCGCCGAGCGCGTGGAGGACGACAACGACCTCCCGTTCCAGGAGACGCTCGGTGACGAGGGCATGTCCGACGACCCGTTCAAGAGCAATGCGAACTGCGGACTGATCGGGCTCGGCGGAAGCGCCGGCGGCGATTGGGGCAACGGCCGCGGCGGGAACCGCGATACGACCACGGGTCTCACCGAGCGAACCGAGACCGCAGTCGAGGACGCGCTCCGGTGGCTCGCCGCGCACCAGTCGCACGGCGGGCAGTGGGAAGCCGCGACCTTCCACCGCTGGTGCGACGGCAAGCCCGTCCCCGAGGGCCCCGACGGCGCCGGCAAGGCGCACTACGACGTGGGCGTCACGGGACTCGCGCTCTGCGCCTTCCTCGGCGCCGGGTACACGAACCGTGGGGGGCACCCCTTCGCGAAGAACGTTGCGCGTGGCCTCTGCTACCTCAAGAACGTCCAGGATGCCGAGGGCTGCTTCGGGCCGCGCGCCACGCAGCACTACATCTACAACCACGCCACGGCTGCCCTGGCCATGGTCGAGGCCTACGGCATGACGGGCAGCCCGCTCTTTCGGGGCTCCGCGCAGAAGGCCCTCGACTTCATCGCCCTCTCTCGCAACCCCTACTTCGCGTGGCGCTACGGCGTGAAGCCGGGCGACAACGACACCTCCGTGAGCGGGTGGATGATGATGGCGCTGAAGAGCGCGAAGCTCATCAACGAGGAGGCCGTGACGCACGGACGGCCGGCGCCGCTCGTCATCGACGAGGAAGCGTTCGACGGCATCATCTCCTGGGTCGACAAGATGACCGACCCCGACACGGGCCGGACCGGCTACATCCAGCGGGGTGGCGCTCCCGCGCGTCCACGGGAGATGATCGACCGCTTCCCTGCCGGCCAGTCCGAGTCGATGACGGGTGTCGGCGTGTTGGCGCGCGTCTTCGCGGGGCAGAACCCGAAGGCGAGCACGATCATCCAGAAGGGAGCCGAGCTCTGCGCCGCCCGTCCCCCGACCTGGAACCCTGATAGCGGAACCATCGACATGTACTACTGGTACTACGCGACGCTGGCGATGTTCCAGGTGGGGGGCACGCCCTGGAGGACGTGGAACGCCCACTTGAAGACCGACGTCGTGGACCACCAGCGCCAGGACACCACGTACTGCCTCTACAAGGGCTCGTGGGATCCGATCGGGCCGTGGGGCCCGGACGGCGGACGCGTCTATTCGACCGCGTTGATGGCCATGTGCCTCGAGGTCTACTACCGCTACGACCGGGTCTTCCTGGGGATCGGCCGGTAGGTCGAGATCGTGCCGAGAGCCCGGCGCAACGACGCGAGAGGAGCCTGCTTCCACGTCGAGAACCGGGCGCTCTCCGGGCGCATCCTGTTCGAACGTACCGCCGACGCGCGCGACTTCCTCTCGGGGGTCGCGCGCGTCGTGCGTGGTCGCCACCTCGACCTCCACGCCTACGCGCTCCTTCCGACCCGCTTCCACCTGCTCGTCTCGAGCCCCGAGGGCCGCCTCGCCGAGGGGTTGAGGCGCGTGCAGGACGCGTACGCGCGCGGGCTCAACCGCCGGCTCGGGCGCAAGGGGCCCCTCTTCGGCGGCCGCTACCGGGCGCGGTTGCTCGACACGCACGTGCATCGCGCCGCCGTCCTGGGCTACGTGCACGAGAGTCCCGTGCGCGCGGGCCTTGCCGAGACGCCGGCCGCGTACCCGTATGCCAGCGCGCGGCTCCTGCGCGTGTCGCTTCGTCCGCCGTGGCTCGACGCCCGGATCCTCGAGCGGTGGGGGGGCGACGACGGCCGCCCGGCGGTCGCGTGGGAACTCGTGGGACGCTGGCTGCGGCAACCGGATCCCGACCCGCCCGACCTCGACGCGCTCGTCCTGGCGACGCCGGGCGAGATCGCGGAGTGGCTCGGCGACGCGACCGGCGCCCACGTCCTGCTGCGCGCGTCGACCCTCGAGCACGTCCTGGAGTCCGCGCGCCGCGAAGTCCCCTCGCTCGTCGTCCGGTCCGGCCGGCGCCCCACGTCGTGGGACCTGCTCGAGGCGGGGCTCCTGCGCTCGACCTGCGGGCTGACGTTCGCGGAGATCGGCGAGCGGCTCGAGGTGGCCACGGCCACCGCCTATGCGCGCACCCGTCTCCACCGGACTGCGCTTCGCAGCCCCGCCTACGCTGCCACGGCAGGGACCGTGGTGCACTGCGCGCTGGGTCTCGAGTATGGCGCCCTGCTCTCGCCGCTCGGGCGCGTGCGACCCGGTCGGCGTTCGAACTCGGGGTAGGCTGCCTCCCGCGAGGGAGGACGGCCTTGAACCCGATACTCGACCTGCTCAGTGCCCACCGGTCCATCCGTACCTACACCGACGAGTCCGTCGCCGACGAGCACGTGCGCGCCGCCGTCGAGGCGGGGCAGCGTGCGTCGACGAGCAGCGCCGTGCAGGCGTACGCCCTGATCCGCGTGCGCGACGCGGCGACGCGCGAGCGACTCGTCGCGTTGACGGGCAACCAGGAGAAGGTGGCGCGCTCCGGCGCGTTCTTCGTCGTCTGCGGCGATACCCGGCGGCACCGCCTGGCCTGTGCGCGCGAAGGCGCCCCGTACGACGCACGGCTCGAGGCGTTCCTCGTCGCGGTGATCGACGCCTCCCTGTTCGCCCAGAACGTGTGCCTCGCGTTCGAGTCCATGGGCTACGGCATCTGCTACGTGGGTGGGCTCCGCAACGACCTCGACGTGCTGGATCGTCTGCTCGAGATCCCCGAGGGCGTGTACCCGCTCTACGGCCTCTGCGTCGGCCGGCCCGCGGAGAATCCGCTGCCGCGACCGCGCCTGCCTCTCGACGCGGTGCTGTTCGAGGAACGCTATCCGGACGACCGGACGATGCAGCGACACCTCGACGCGCACGAGGCCGCGCTCGGGGACTACTACGCGAAGCGGGGCCGCGCGGGCCGGACCTGGACGGCCTCCGTTGCGAAGGCGCTGTCTGTGCCGCGTCGCGAGGCGCTGGCCGCCTACTACGCCAAGCAGGGCGCGGATCTGGGCTGATCCGCGCACGCACCCGATCGACGGGATTAGCGGCCGGTTCCCGAAATGCGCGGAATTTCACCTGACCCCGCCCCCCCGGATCTGGGCTGATCCGCGAACGTTGCGGATTACCGAGCTGTAACGGCTGCGAAAGGAAGCGGTAAGCAGCGTCTCGTACCGTCCTTCCCGTTCAGCACACCGGGGTGCCGAACGACGAGGGTCTGCGAGTCATGAGTATCCCCCAGCTTCCGCATCACCCCACCGTGGCCGCAGCCGAGTCCTCGGCATCCCGGGTTTCCCCTCCTCCAACGGGCGTCCGCGTCGTCACCGATGCCGTACGCGACGCGTCGGTCTGGATCCCCCGCGTGAAGCGCGAGCTCTCGCGCGTCATCGTGGGGCACGATCACCTCATCGATCGCCTCCTGCTCGCCCTGCTCGCGGACGGTCACGTCCTGCTCGAGGGTGCTCCGGGGATCGGCAAACGGCTCGTCGTACGGACGCTTGCCGCTGCCCTCGGGTGCGAGTTCCGGCACCTCCCCTGCACGTCGGACCTGGACCGGACCGATCTCGTCGGCACGCAGGCCGGGCGGGGCCCCATCTTCTCCGACGTCCTCCTCGCAGAGGACCTCGAGCAGGCCCCGCCGAAGGTCCGGGCGACGCTGGTCCAGGCGATGTTGGACCGCGAGATCCGCGTGGACACCACCCTGCTGCCGCTGCCGGATCCCTTCTTCCTGGTCGCCACGTGTTCGCACGACTCGTCGGAGGGCGCGTGCAGGCTCACGGCCGCGCAGCGGGACCGGTTCCTGCTGAAGGTCGTGGTGCCGATGCCCGACGCGGACCAGGAGCGCGACATGATCGACGTCGCCTCGCCCGGCCTGAGGACGCCCGAGATCCGCCCCGGCGCCGACGCGGCCCTGATCCGGCGCGCGCGCATGGTCCTCGCCGCCATCTACATGGACGGAAGCGTCAAGGACTACGTCGTCCGCCTCGTACACGCGACCAGGCGCCCCACGTTCCACGGCCTGCCTCCGGCCGACCACCTCCGATTCGAGGCGTCGCCCCGCGCCACGCTGGGGCTCGTGGCAGCGGCGAAGGCGCACGCGTTCCTGGACGGGCGAGGCTACGCCGAGCACGAGGACGTTCAGGCCGTCGCCCTGGACGTGCTCCGCCACCGCGTGGAGGCCCTACCCGATTTCACCGAACTCGAGGGTCCGACGAGCGAAGACTTCATCCAACGGATCCTCGAGGCGGTCCCCGTCGACTGACGTTGGACCAGGGGGGGCGGGAGAAGACGCTCCCGCCTCCCCTTCTTTCCCTCCCCTCATTCGCTCGGGGAGCGCGGCAGGCGTACGGTGAAGACCGACCCCCTTCCGATCTCGCTCACGACGTCGGCCGTGCCCCCGTGCGCCTCTACGATCGCCTTCACGAAACTCAGGCCCAGGCCGAGTCCGCGTTCGTCGCGGCTCTGGTCGCTGCGGTAGAGGCGGTCCCAGATGCGGGGGATGTCCTCCGGGCCGATGCCGCGACCGGTGTCCGCGACGCTGATGGCGACCCGGGGTCCCTCGGACCTTGCTGCGATGCGCACGGTGCCGCCGCGCTCGCCGTACTTGATGGCGTTGTCCACGAGGTTGGCGATCAGTTGCCGCGCGCGTCCGGGGTCGACCCGCATCTCGAGGTCGGCGGGTATCTGGACCTTCAGGGTGACGTCCTTCTCCTCCGCGACGAGTTCGTAGAGGTCCGCGACGCTGTTCACGACGTTTGCGACGGAGACGTCGTGGAGGTCCAGGAGCATCGCGCCGGTGCCCGCCTCGGCAAGATCCATGAGGGTGTGGAGCATGGACAGTACGTCGTCGGACTCCTCCATGCAGTCGGAGAGTGCCTCCCGCAGGGCCGGTTCGTCACCGTCCGACGTGAGAGCCTGCTCCGCCATGGCGCGGAGCCGTGTCAGGGGTGTTCGCAGGTCGTGCGCCGTGGCGTCGAGGGACTCGTGCAGGCCCGTGACGAGGGTCTCGTTGCGGGCGAGCGCCTTGTTGAAGAGCTCGGCGACGTCGAGCGTCACGCCGCGGAGCCCGCCGAGGGGGACGCGCCGGTGCACGTCCCCGGTCTGGAGGATGTTCTGGACCGAGCGCACGACCTGGCGCGCCTGGTGGGCGGCGCGATACGTGAGACCGAGTCCGCCGAGCAGCCCGATCACGACGATCGGCACCACGAGGACGAGGAAGAGCACGCGGAACTCGCGCTCGACGGCAGCCTGCACCTCCGGCGGGGGCACGGCCCGCGTCGCGATCTCGCGAACCTCCACGCCCCCCTCGTGGGTCACCGTCCCGGTCACCTCCGAGTGCGTGAGCTCCCACTCCTCTTGGAGCGCGCCCTGTACGAGCTTCGACGCCACGACGTAGAGCCCGAGCACCGCCACGACGAAGATGAGCAGGAACCAGCCCGTGATCCGGAGGCTGAGCCGAAGGTTCCCTCGCCAGTTACGACCCGAGAACATACCCCACCCCTCGCACCGTGCGGATGAGGTTCTCGTCGAACGGCTTGTCCACACTCGCGCGCAAGCGGTGCACGAGCACGTCCACGACGTTCGTCTGCGGGTCGAAGCTGTAGTCGTAGACGTGCTCGAGGATCGAGGTCTTCGAGACGACCCGGCCCGGGTTGCGCATCAGGTACTCGAGGAGGGCCCACTCGCGCTGGCGCAGGTCGAGCTCGACGTCGCCCCGCCAGACCTTCCGTCGCAGGAGGTCCATGCGCAGGTCGCCGACGGTGAGGGAGGTGGGCTCCTCGGCGCGGGTCGCGCGCCGGATGAGCGCCTGGATCCGCGCGATGACCTCGGAGAAGGAGAACGGCTTGACCATGTAGTCGTCGCCGCCGACTTGGAGGCCCTTCACGCGGTCGTCGACCTCGCGCTTGGCGCTCAGGATGAGGACCGGCGTGTCGATCCGCTTCTCCCGGAGGCGCTCGATCAGCGCGAGGCCGTCGAGTCCGGGCAGCATGATGTCGATGATCGCCGCGTCGTAGCGGCCCGACGCGCCGAGGTGCAGCCCCTCCACGCCGTCCGCGGCCGCGTCCACGGCGTAGCCTTCCTGTCGGAGCCCGTTCTCGAGGAACGAACGGATCTTCGGATCGTCTTCCACCACCAGGAGGCGCATGGCGGCAGTGTACGCGAACGGGCCGCGGTACGATGGCTCAATGCAGTTGGAGCCTCCCTCTCCCAGACGCCGCGACGCGTTCCTGGAGGTCGCCCGGGAATGGCGCGACGGAGGCACCGACCGCTACGCCGCCGCCCTCGACGACTTCGGCGCGTGGCTGGCGAAGGTGGAACGTGGCTCGCGGCAGGCGACCTGCCCTCCGGGGCTCGTTCCCGGGGACCACTACTGGCTCGTGGACGGGACCGGCCGCATCCTCGGCGGCGTGCGGCTCCGCCACCGTCTCGTGCCGCACCTGGAGAAGGAGGGCGGACACATCGGCTACGACGTGCGGCCGAGCGAACGCCTGAGGGGCGTGGGCAGCCGGTTGCTCGCCCTGACGCTCGACAAGGCACGCGCTCTCGGACTCGAGCGCGTCCTCGTCACGTGCGACCACGACAACGTGGGCTCCGCGAAGATCATCGAGAGGAACGGCGGCGTCGAGACGACGCCCTCGATCTCCGACCGCTCCGGCAAGGTCGTGCGGCGGTTCTGGATCGACCTGCGCGAGCCCGGGGCAGCGTCCTGAGCACGCCGGACGGGAGCCAGGGCGGGATCCGTGAGATGCCCGTGGGCGGCCTCGCCCTGCTCGCGAGGAGGAAATGGGCGTTGTCCCTTGCGGGGTGCCTGGCACCGCCTGGAGGGGTTTGCGGCGCTGTCGGGCGGCTAGATTGCGTCCCCGGGCAGTACGGTGATCGTGGTCGAGCCGCAGTCCGCGAGCGGCACGTTGTAGGGACCGTAGCGGACGTTTTCGGAGTCCACGAACACCACCTCCCACTCGAGCTTCGACGGGTCGACGACGTCCGCGTAGTTGGGGCCGAGGACGATCGTCAGCTCGAGGCCCGGGTCCCAGAGCTCGCTCGGAGTGCGGCCCAGGGCCCCCCAGACGACGTCGCCGTCTCCGCGGCGCTCGACGAGGACCCACTCGAACTGGACCAGCCGCTTCGTGGTGCCGTTGACGGCTTGGAGCGGGCAGGAGAAGAGGTAGTCGCTCGCCTCCTCGATGCCCCCCGTGCTGCCCCCGCAGCCGACGACGGGTGCGAGCAGCAGCACCGCGAGGAGAAGGACGGTCAGGGTTCGACGTCGAGACATCCCGGGCTCCCTCGGGCCCCCTCCGGGGCCGGTCTCCCCAAGGTACCCTAGGGGGATGCCGCATTCGTCGAGGTGTCGGTACGCTTGGGCGCATGAGCGAGAGGACCGGGCTCGAGGAGACACTGGCGGCCGCAGGGCTCGACGCCGTGACGGCGTCGCGGCTCGCCTCCGCCCTGGCGAGCGGCGCGTCGCACGGGCTGCCCGGGGCGTCCGACTCCGTCCTGGTCGCCGCGGTGATCGCCGCCGGCGACCCGCACCTGGTCGGCGACGCGCTGCCCCTCCTGCTCGCGCACCTGGATCGCCGCGCCACCGGGCTCGACGACTTCGAGCGCGGGGTGTTCTGGCATCTCCGCGGGCTCGCTGCCTGGCGCGTCGGTTCCGACGTCCCCGCGGCCATCGGCGCCCTCAACCGCAGTGCCGAGCTGCTGCTCGACGCCCGGGATCCCAGGGGGGCCTCGTACGCGGGACGCGTCCTCGACACCTCCGGCCAGGTGCTCCACCACCAGGGCCTCCTCGCCGACGCCCGGCAGGAGTTCGAACGCTCGCTCGCACTCAAGGAGCGGGCCGGTGACCTGGCCGGCGCGGCGCTCACGCTCGGCAACCTCGGCCGGCTCTGCATGGAACTCGGTGACTTCGGCGCCGCGGCCGAGCACCTGGGACGCGACCTCGACCACGTGAACGAAAGCGCGCCCGAGATGACCCGCCTCCGCAGTCAGCTTCTCACCCAGCTCGGCGTCTGCCACGCCGAGCTGGGCGAGCGCGAGGAGGCGCAGCGTCTCCTCCTCTCGAGCGAGACATTGGCCCGCGAGAGCGACGATGCCGTGGGCCTCGCCTTCGCCGCCGTGCACCTCGGCCGTCTCGCGCTCGGAGAAGACGACGTCGACGGCGCCACCCGGCGCGCCGCCGAGGCGCGAAGCCTCCTGGCCGGCGTGCCCCAGGCCGTCGCGCCGGCCCTCGGGGCCCTCGTCCAGCACCTGGACGCGGAGGTGGCGTGGGGACGCGGGGACCGGGCGGCGGCGCTCGCGCGCTTCGCCGAGGCCCGGGACGCCTACGAGGCGGCGAGTCGTGTGTCGCCCATCGAGCACGCCGAGCTGCTCGAGGCCTGGGCGCGCGCCTGCGCCGAGGACGGTCGCGCACAGGAGGCTGCGGACCTTCTGCGCCGCGCCCTCCGACACCTCGACGCGACGACCGCCGAGGCGATGCGCGCGCGGATCGACGAGCGGATGAAATCGCTCGACGAGAGCACCTGGCTGCTCCACAGCACGGGGCGGTTCGTCGGGCACGGCCAGATCGAGCTGCTGCTGAGCCGGGCGGGGCAGGCCGGCTTCCAGGGCCGCGAGGCCCGCCCCACGGTCCTCTTCTCCGACATCCGGGGCTTCACGAGCATCAGCGAGGGGCTCGAGCCCCAGGCCCTCGTGTCGGTGCTCAACCGCTACCTGTCGCACATGACCCGCTGCGTCGAGATGTTCGGCGGCATGGTCGACAAGTTCATCGGCGACGCGGTGATGGCCCTGTTCTCGCTTCCGGTGAACCACGAGGACGACGCCGACCGCGCCGTCGCGGCGGCCCTGCACATGCAAGCCGAGCTCGAACGGTTCAATCGCATGCTGCCCGGCGACCTGCCGCGCTTCGAAGCCGGCATCG
>JAUXCH010000899.1 GCA_030618975.1 Planctomycetia bacterium | reverse complement strand
GGCCTCGGCTCGGCGATCGTCTCGGTCGGAATCCCCGTGCTCCTGCCCGACGGCCGGACCTTCCTCCGCGGGCCGGAGATCAAGATTCCCGGCTACGACCCCAGCGTGGGCCCGCGCAAGGCGTCTTCCGAGGAGATCGACGCCTGGGCGAACAAGGGGTGGGTCGACCTGCGCTCCGAGAACCTGGCGCGCTGGGCCGAGCGGCTCGGGCACGTCCTGGCGAGCCGTCGCGGCGGTTCCGCCGGCGCCTCCGACGCACTGGCGCACGACACCTATGGCCGTGACGAGTTCCGGATCGGCGAGGTCGTGGCCTGGGTCTTCTCCAACGAGCCGGAGTTTCGAGGCTTCCGGATCAAGTAGCCGCCTCGCCCGGCGATCCGCCCTGACCTTGCGGCGACCTTGCAGGAACCCCGGATTCACGGGGTTTCGCGGCTGTCTGCCCGAACCCTGGCGCATCCTCTGCGTTGCCTGCCTGGTGCAGGCAGGGCGCCGATCGGCTCCCGTCGCCTCGAAGGGGAGTGGACATGCGCCTCGCCTCGCGCCGCCGCCGTCCTGATCACCTGTCTCGCGATCCTCGCGGCCGGGGCGCGCGCGGAGGAGGCGGACTTCGGCGCCGTTCTCGAGGAGCTCCCCGAGGTCGTGGTCCGGCCGCCCGGCGTGTTCGCGGCCCCGGGGCGTGCCCTGCCCGCGGAGTCCGTCACGCCGCTGAGGCGCGAGGCGCCGGACTTCGACGTGCCGAGCGCGGTCAGCGTGGAGGACGGCGCGTCGATCCGGCAACGGCGCATGAGCCGTTCCCCGTCCGACGCCCTGCTCCACCTGCCCGGCGTCATGGTCCAGAAGACGGCGCCGCTCCAGGCCTCGCCGTTCATCCGCGGGTTCACGGGCTACCGCAACCTCCTGCTCATCGACGGCATCCGGCTCAACCACGCGGCCTTCCGGTCGGGACCCAACCCGTACTGGAGCACGATCGACGCGTACACGATCGACCGGCTGGAGTTGGTCCGCGGTCCGATGTCGGTGCTCTACGGAAGCGACGCGATCGGCGGGGTGGTGCACGTGATCCCCAACCGGCGCACGAGCTTCGAGCCCGGCACGTGGTGGAACGGACTGGTGTCGCTGCGCGGCGCCGCGGGGGAGAACGCCTTCTTCGCGCGCCTCCAGTTCGAGGGCAACCACGGGGGCCTCGGTTGGTTGGGTGGCGTCACCGGGAAGCAGTATGGCGACGTGGTCAGCGGTGGGGGGCTGCTCCCCGAGACGGGAGGGATCCGGGAGCTCGACGGCGACCTGCGCTTCGACGCGGCGCTCTCCCGGCGTTGGTCGCTCGTCGTCGCGGCCCAGCACGTCGGACAGGAGGACGCCCCTCGCACCCACAAGACGATCCACTCGGTGCCCTTCCAGGGAACGACGGTCGGCTCGGAGCTGAGGCGCGACTACGACCAGCAGCGGGATCTCGTCTACGCCCGCGCCGTCTACGACGGCGGGCGCAGGGCCCTGCGCTCCGCCCGGATCGGTGTCTCCTGGCAGCGACACCTCGAGGAGCGGGACCGGCTCCGAACGGGGGCTCGCCGGGACCTCTCCGGTTTCGAGCTCCACCAGGTGGGCGTGCAGGCTGCGGCCACGTCGTGCACGTCGGTGGGCGTGCTCACCTTCGGCTTCGACGCGTATCACGACGAGGCGGATACCTTCCAGCGCGAGTACGTCGGCGGCGTGCTGGTCAGGGAGCGCATCCAGGGCCCGTTCGGCGACGATTCGGACTACGACCTGGTCGGTGTCTACCTGCAGGACGAGCTGACGTTCGGGCGCCTCGACCTCGTGTTGGGCGGACGGTTCACGTACGCGCGCGCCCACGCGGGCCGCGTCGAGGATCCCGTGACCGGCGACGTGATCTCCGTGGGCGGGGAGTGGGCGAACGTCGTCGGCTCCGTCCGCGGGCTCTACCACCTGGGGCCGCGCTGGAACGTCTACGCAGGGGTAGGCCAGGCGTTTCGGGCGCCCACGCTCTACGACCTCACGTCGTTCGACGTCACGGGTTTCGTCGACACGCCGTCGCCCGATCTCGACGCCGAGGAGTTCCTGTCCTTCGAGGCCGGGGTGAAGACGGAGTCGGAGAGGCTCTCGGGTTCTCTCGCCGCCTGGG
>JAUXCH010000869.1 GCA_030618975.1 Planctomycetia bacterium | reverse complement strand
CCCGCGGGACCGCGCCCGACTGCGTGGCAGCCTGCTCACCCTCGCGGACGACCTCATCGCCGAGATCCGAAACCACCGTACCCTCTGCGAAGCCGAGGAGGGCGTCCTCGGCCTCCACGTGTCCGTGCACGAAGTCTCGCGCATCCTCGAGGACGTGGGCCTCCTCTACGTGTCCCACGAAGCCGCTCGGGGCCGCACGTTGGCCCTGCGCGGAGCCCCGGACCTGGTCCTCGAGACGGACCCGATCCTCCTCAAGCGGGTGCTCGGCAACATGGTCAAGAACGCGCTCGAGGCCACGCCGGAGGGCGGCCAGGTCACGTTCTGGGCCGAGGCCGAGGAGCACGGCGCCGCCTTCCACGTGCGCAACCCGGGCGTGATGCCCGACCCGGTCCAGCAGCAGATCTTCCAGCGGTCCTTCTCCACGAAGGGCGAGGGGCGCGGCCTCGGTACGTACGGCATGAAGCTGCTCGGGGAGCAGTATCTGCAAGGCCGCGTGAGCTTCGTCTCGGAACCCGGGAAGGGGACGACCTTCACCTTCCGGCTTCCGGCCCGGGAGGGCGACCGCGAGCCGGCGCCGCGCGACCTTCCGGAAGGCGCCGAGGTGCTCGTCGTCGACGACATGCGTCTCAGCCGATTGATCCTCCGGCACCAGCTCGAGACGCGCGGGTGCCGCGTCACCGAGGCGCCGGACGGGCGGTCGGCGCTGGAACTCCTGGGCTCCCGCCCCTTCGACCTCGTCCTGCTCGACGTCCAGATGCCCGGCATGAGCGGCATCGACCTGGCCCGTGTCGTGCGCGCGCGGGAGGAGGACCTGGATTTCCACACGCCTCTGGTGGCGCTGACCGGCTACGACGACCGGAAGAACCACGAAGAGTGCATGGCCGCCGGCATCGACGAGATCCTCGAGAAGCCCGTGGACGGCGAGACCCTGGCCGACGTCCTCTCCCGTCGAATCAGGAAGTGACGGTCGGAGTCGGCACGAAATCCGAACCTTTCACGGTGATGCCGCGATCACCTCGCTCTACGGCTTCCAGCGCACGCCGAAGGTGATCTTCGTGTCGTAGGGCTTGATGGTGCCCGGGGGATCCGGGACGTAGTCCCCGAGGAATCCGGCCGTGAGATCGAAGTGGTCGCGGAGGGGGTGGGCGTAGAGCAGCTCGAGTCGCATGGGGGAGAGCTCGGTCTGGTCGAGGTACGGGATGACGTAGTACTTCGCCTCGAAGCTGTCGCCGGTCGAGAACTCGTGCTTGTACTCGAGCTCCGCAAACAGGGCGGCCGTGGTGAGCAGGGGTTCGTCGGTGCGCTTCTCGGTGACGAACCCGGCGCCGATCGCGCCGGAGAAGGTCGTCCGCTTGCGCTTGATGAAGTCGTACCCGTAGCCGGCGAACCACCCGTTTCGGAGCTCGATGTCGGCGAAGTCGTCCCGGTCCAGGATCCACAGGCCGAAGAGACGGCTCCTGGCGGTGATCTCACGGGTGTACTTCAGGTTGGAGGAGTACCTGCCCTCGGTCTGCACGCCGGCGGCCTCCTCGTAGAAGGAGTTGACCCGCCAGCGGAGCCGGTTGCGCCCCCAGCGGTAGGCGGCCATGAGATCGGCGTTGAGCTGGAACTTCTCGGTGTTTCCGGCCTCGTTCGAGATGCCGAACCCGACGCTGAAGTCCCACGGGCTCGGGCACTCCTCGGCAGTCTCCTCCGCGGCCTCTGCGCACGGGGCGGCCTTCGCGCACGGGGCGCAGGGGCCGGTGACCCTCTTCGCGGTGGCGGCGACCACGGCGGCGGGGACGGGGGCGGGGGGCGTCTCCCCCTCCCGGGTGATCCGCGCGACGTCGGCCGTGGCCACGTCGATCGTCCCCAGCAGCGCGTGCTGGATCCGGATGCGGCCGTCCACCTCCCGCACTTCACCGTGGAGGACATCGCCGTTCGCCAGGGTGACCGTGTCCGCAAACGCCTCGCCGGCAGTGCCGATCCACGGCAGCACGACAGCGCACGCAACCCACGCCCATCTCGTCATCGCATCCTCCTCCGGCCGCTCCGTCCAACCTGGGCGAAGCCTACGGGTTTCGGGTCACCGCTCGACCCTTTCGGGAGAGCACTTCGGGAGATCGGGGATCGGCGTCAGGCCGACTCCCGCGTCCTCCGCGCCGGGCCCCTCCCTTGCGGTCCCGGAGCGAGGGGGATCGGCGTTGTCCCTTGCGGGGTGCCTGGCACCGTACGGGGGTTTAGCGGCTCGTGCGGTGCCTGACGCCGTGCGGTATCGGCAT
>JAUXCH010000646.1 GCA_030618975.1 Planctomycetia bacterium | reverse complement strand
TCGAAGCGACGCGATCTCCTGCTCCAGCGCCTCGGCCCTTGCGGTGTGCGCGGCGAGCCGGGCCTCGGCCGCCTCGGCACGGGCGGACGCCAGGACGCCTTCGCGCGCCCGGCTCCCCGCCTCGGCGCGAGCCGCCTCCAGGTCCGCGAGCGCGGCGTCGAGCGCCTCCTCGGCACGGAGCGCGGCCTCCGTCGGCGCGCTCCCGGCGACCGGCGACGCGGGCGACGCCGGCGACGGCGGGGTCTCGGCGGCCAGGGGAGGCGCGGCGCGCACCGCCTCGTGGCGCGCGCGCATCTGCACGATCGCGAACGCCGTGACGGCGGCCAGCGCCAGCCAGGGAACGAGCACGGCGGCGCGGCGGCGGGCGACGAACGTCATGGAACCTCCCCGGGAACGGACGAGAGCGCCCAGTCTACGGGATCGGGGCCGCGCCCCGTGCCCCTGATACGCTCCCCGCCCCATGTCGCAGGCGAACGACCTCCCCGATCTCGTCGACTCCCACTGCCACCTCACGTGGGACAGCTTCGACGAGGACCGGGACGCCGTGATCGAACGCATGGCCGAGGCCGGCGTGACGCAGGCCGTGGTCGTGGCGACCGGCATCGAGGACGCCCTCGCGGCCGCCGCCCTGTGCGACGGCCGCGAGGGGCTCTACCCGACCGCGGGGATCCACCCCAACGACCTGCCGGAGGACCTCGACGGCGGGCTCGCCGCGCTCGAGGCCCTGCTCCTCGACGGCGGTCGGGTCGCGGTCGGCGAGACCGGCCTCGACTACTACCGCGACCGCGTCCCGCCGGAGAGGCAGCGACGTTCGTTCGAGGCGCAGATCGACATGGCGCTCCGGTTCGATCTCCCCCTCGTCGTCCACATCCGCGACCGGGACGGACGGACGGACGCCTACGACGACGTCGCACGCCTGCTCGAGAACCGGGACGGGCTCCGCGGGGTCATCCACTGCTTCACCGGTTCGGCGGATCACGCCCGGCGGTACGTGGCCGCGGGCTGCTACGTCTCCTTCTCAGGCATCCTGACGTTCCCGAAGGGCGAGAACGTCCGGGAGGCGGCCCGCGCCGTTCCGATCGAGCGGACGCTCGTGGAGACGGACGCGCCGTTCCTCGCCCCCCTGCCCTACCGCGGCAAGCGCAACGAACCCGCCTACGTGGCCGAGGTGGCCCGGGCGCTGGCCCCGCTCAAGGGCCTGTCCGAGGCCGACGCGAGACGCATCACGAGCCGCAATGCCCGCACGCTGTTTCGGCTTCCCACGAACGAACACGCGGGCCCTCCCGTGTACCGGATCCGCGGTGCCGCCTACGTAAACGTCACGAACGCCTGCGATGCCCGGTGCGTCTTCTGCCCCCGGACGCACGACGACTACGAGGTCAAGGGCTACGACCTCAGGCGCCCCAAGGATCCGCGCGTGGAGGAGATCCTCGAGGCCCTCGGGGATCCGCGCGGGTACCCGGAGGTGGTCTTCTGCGGCTTCGGCGAGCCGACGCTGAGGCTCGACGTGGTCAAGGCCGTGGCGCAGGTCGTCAAGGACGCGGGCGTGAAGACCCGCCTCAACACGAACGGCCACGCCGACCTGCTGAACAAGCGCCCCGTGGCCCCCGAGCTGGTGGGTCTCATCGACCAGGTCTCGGTGAGCCTGAACGCCCAGGACCGGGAGACCTACGAGCGCCACTGCCCGTCGGCCTTCTCCCCCGACGGCTACACCCCCGTGCTCGCGTGGATCCGCGCAGCCCGCGATGCCGGGCTCGACGTGGTCTGCACGGTCGTGGAAGGCCTCGACGGCGTGGACGTGGAGGCGTGCCGGCGTCTCGCCCAGGACGACCTCGGGGTAGGCTGGCGCGGGCGAATGCTCGACGCCGTGGGGTAGGCCCGTCGTCAAACAGCCTCGAGGGAGACAGTCGCGTGGAACGTGAAGGGACGGTTCGGGAGGCAGCGGAGGACATGGCTCGCTTCGCCGCGGACTACCGGTCGCTGCGGGAGGCGCTCGGCCAGGTGATCGTCGGGCAGCAGGACGCGATCCGCGGGACGCTCCTCTGCCTGTTCGCCGGCGGCCACCTCCTGCTCGAAGGCGTTCCGGGCACCGGGAAGACCCTCCTCGTCCGGACGCTCGCGAAGGCGGTCCACCTGCAGTTCGGACGGATCCAGTGCACGCCGGACCTCATGCCCGCCGACGTGCTCGGGACCTGGATGATTCACGAGGAGGAAGGCAAGCGGACGTTCGCCTTCCGGCACGGACCGGTCTTCGCCAACATCCTCCTCGCGGACGAAGTGAACCGCGCCACGCCCAAGACGCAGAGCGCGCTGTTGGAGGCCATGGAGGAGCGGCAGGTCACGGCCGGCAACGACACCTTCCCCCTCCCCCAGCCGTTCGTGCTCCTCGCGACGCAGAACCCCATCGAGATGGAGGGCACGTTCCCGCTGCCCGAGGCCCAGATGGACCGGTTCCTCCTGAAGTCCCTCGTGTCCAGCCCGTCCGTCGAGGAGTTGGAGACCATCCTCGACCGCACCACGAGCGAGACCCAGCCCCAGGCTCCCACCGTCCTGGGCGGGGAGCGCGTGCTCGCCATGCAGGTCCTCGCCCGCCAGGTCCCGCTCGGCGACCGGGCCCGCAGCTGGATCGCGCGGCTCGTCCACGCCACGCGGCCGGATTCGGAGGGCGCCGTGGACCTGGCGAGGCACTACGTCCGCTACGGGGCGAGCGCGCGGGCCGCCCAGGCGCTGGCGCTCTGCGGGAAGGTCCTCGCCTTGGCCGACGGCCGGGCCGCCGTGGCCCGGGAGGATCTCGGGAGCGTCGCCCACGCGGCCCTGCGGCACCGCATCGTGCTCAACTTCGAGGGTGAGGCCGAGGGGATCACGGCCCACGCCGTGATCGAGCAGGCCCTGAAAGCGGTGCAGTAGAAACCGATTCGCCCACCTTCCGCTTCCGAGGTCGAGGGCCCTGGTTGAACCCCGGGGGAACGGGCCCTAGGATGTCCCCCCGACGCACCCGGTCTTTCGGTCTGGAGTCCACATGAAGCTCGAGAAGAAGCGCTACGAAGACATCACCATCCTCAGGTTCGTGGGCGAGTTCGACACCTTCAACCTGCCCCTGTTCAGCGAGCGCATGGACCGGATGATCGGCGCGGGAAACCACCTGTTCGTGATGAACGTCCGGCTGCTGACCTTCATCAACTCGACGGCGCTGGGGTACCTGATCCGGACCTCGAAGCGGCTCAAGGAGCTGGGCGGCGAGCTGGTCCTGGCGGAGCCGAGCAAGTTCGTCCGCCGGACCCTGGTGACCCTGGGCCTCGACCAGGCCTTCCCCGTCTACGAGAGCAACGCGGACGCCCTGGTGCACTTCAAGAAGGGCGCCGACGCCGGCAAGGTGGACTTCGAAGGCACGGAGCAGGACGAGTCGCTCCACGGCGAGATGCCGATCCTCTTCTACAAGACCGTCACCGAGGGCGAGGCGCCGCCCAACCAGGTCGGACGCATCGTGAGCCTCTACACGGACGGCCTCACCTTCCGCTACGAGCCGTCCGGCGACAGTGATCCGGCGGAGGCCTACCTCACGCGCCATACGAAGCTGAAGCTCAAGTTCCGCCAGCCGTTCGCGCT
>JAUXCH010000527.1 GCA_030618975.1 Planctomycetia bacterium | reverse complement strand
GGGCGTGGGCGTGGGCGTGGGCGTAGGCCGTGCCATGTTGCGGACCAGGACGCGGACCGCGGTGCGCGCGTCGGCCTCCCGTACCTCCAGGCGGAGCACACCGTCGAGCTCGAGGACGTCGCCTCGTTGGGGAATGCGCTCCAGCCGGTCCTGCAGGAGGCCGGTGACGGTGTTCGTCTCGTCCTCCGGGTCTGCGAACGTGACCTCCGCGTTGAGGAGGCGCGCGACGTCCTGGACGCGGGTGAGGCCGTGCACCATCGCGGCGGTGCGCGACAGGCGCTTCACCAGGCCTGCCGACACGTCGGACTCGTCGATGGCCACGCCGACCAGCTCCTCCACGAGGTCGTCCATCGTGATGATGCCGAGTGTCGAGCCGTACTCGTCGATCACGACGATCAGGCGGTGGCGGCTGGTCTGCAGGTCGCGCAGCACGTCCTCGACGGTCCTCGACTGCGGGACGAAGCGGGGCGGGTGCATCACCTCGCGGACGGCCTTGTCTTCCTCCCCGCGGGCGAGTGCGCCGAGCGCGTCGCGGAGCCACAAGGCGCCGACGACCGTGTCGAGGTCCCCCTCGTAGACGGGGAACTGGCTGAACGTGGTCTCCAGCAGGGCCTCGCGGATCGCTCCGAGGGTCGCGTCCTCCGGAAACCCCTCCACGAGGCCGCGGGGGGTCATCACGTCCTCGGCGGTGATGTCGTCGAGACGAAAGACCCGGTGGATGAGCTCGGCGTCCTCCGGATCCAGCTGTCCGCCCTCGCGTCCCAGGTGGGCGAGCTCGCGGATCTCGGTCTCCTGACCGGACTGGACCCGGGTCCTCGGGCGCGCCCAGAAGATCAGCCCGTTGATCAGCCAGACGAGCGGCGTCATGACCCTCCGGACGACCACGAGGGTGGGGGCGAGGAACCCGGCCACGGGTTCGGGGAGGGCCTCGCCGACCACCTTCGGCACGATTTCGCCGAACGCGATGATCAAGAGGGTCTGGATCGCGATGAACGCCGCCATGCCCCAGCCGGAGTGGATCCAGTTCGTCGCCAGGGCGGTGATGAAGGCGGTTCCGGCGATGGCGAACACGTTGTTCAGGAACACGATCGAGGCCAGCGTTCGTGCCGGGTCCTGCCGCAGCTCGAGGAGGCGCTCGGCGCCGCTCTTCCCCTCCTTGATGCGGGCGCGGATCCGCGCCTCGGAGGAGGCCAGGAGCGCCGCCTCGCTGAGGGAGCAGAAGGCCGAACCGACGACGTTTGCGAGGACGAGAAGGGCGAGGCGTATCATGCGGGGCGGGCGGGAGCTCCGGGCGCTGCGGCCGGGGGCGCCGCCGCGTCACTCTAACCCGGAGAGCGGATGTTTCGGACGCCGAGCCTGAAGGTGTCGCCCGGTTGGATCCGCACCCTCATGGGCGCGGGCATCGGGCTCGTGGCCGGGCTGCTCCTGATCGCCCTCCGGCCGACACGGCTGGTGGAGATCATCGAGCTGCGGCTTCTCGATCTCCAGACCGCGGCCTTCACGCTCGAGCGGCCGCCCGACCCCCGGATCGTGGTCAGCGAGATTCTCGAAGAGGACGTCGCGGCCATCCGGGTGGCGTTCGACGAGTCGTGGCCCTGGAACCTCGATCTCACCTCCTACGCCTTCCGGGTGCTGGCCGACGCCGGGGTGCGGGCCGTGCTGATCGACATCTACCACCTCGACGGCGGGGCCGGCCTGGACGACCACCGCGGCACCTCCGAACTCGATGCCATGGCACGCCAGAAGTTCGAGATCGAGGCCGAGCTGGCGATGGAGTACCAGAAGGCGCTGAAGAAGGTCGACCGCGTGGCCCTGGCCTTTGAGCTCTCCGACGCTCCGCAGTACGAGGTCGAGAGCCGTGTGCGGGCGGCCCTCCCGCGCCTCGGCTCCGCGCTCGTGACCGGCGGTCCCCCCGGCCTCGCCCGCTCGGGCGCGGAACTGCCCGTGCGGCGGGTGACCGAGGGCGCCGCGCTGCTCGGTTTCGCCAACGTCGCGGTGGACGACGACGGGATCGTCCGGCGCGCGCCCGTCGTCGGTCGTTGGGGGGAGCGGCGCGTCCTCTCCCTGCCGCTGGCGGGGCTCCTCCTCGCCTGCGAGTGCGGCGTCCGCCTCGCCGACTGCCGGGTCACGATCGGCGACGTCTCGCAGCGCGTGAACGCGGACGGCTCGTTCCTGGTGAACTTCCACGCCGAGCCCGGGCAGACGTTTCCCCGGGTGGCACCCGCCCAGATCCTGGAATGGGCCCGGCGGACCTACGTGGAGGGCGAGCCCCTGCCCCAGGAGGCGAGGGAGGCGCTCGAGGGTCGCATCGTGGTCTGGGGCGTCAACCTCGCCGGGCTCAAGGACATCGTCACGTCACCCGTCAGCGGGACGCTCCACGGACCCGAGTTCCAGGCCACGGTCCTCGACAACCTGATCCACGGCGACGGTCGCGTGCGCGCGGATCCTCTCGCCAACGCGATCCTCCTCCTGGTGGTCACCGTCCTGCTCGGAGCCCTCGCGGCCGGACTCCGCGGGAAGTGGGCCCACCACGTGCTTCCGTTCCTGGCCCTCCTCGCCGGCGTGGCGTTCGCGATCTGGCGCTTCCGAAACGGCGTCGCGGTCGACATCTTCACGCCCTTCCTCGGCGTCGTGTTGACGTGGGGCGGCACCTCGGTGCTCCACCTCCTCACGGCCGGACGCCGGAACCGCTGGCTCGAGGGCACGTTCGGACGCTACCTCGCCCCCTCGATCATCCTGGCGCTCAAGGAGGACCCGAGCCTGCTCGAGCTCGGCGGCCGCAAGCGCGAGATCTCGATCCTCTTCAGCGACGTCGCCGGCTTCACGAAGCTCACCGAAGCGCTCGAGCCCCACCAGATGGTGAGGCTCCTCAACCAGTACCTGACGCCGCACGCCTCGGCGGTGATGGAGCAGGGCGGCGTCGTCGACAAGTTCATCGGCGACGCCGTGATGGCCTTCTTCGGCGATCCGCTTCCCGACCCGTGCCACGCCGAGCGGGCCTGCCGGGCCGCCCTGAAGGTGCGCGAGCAGCTACCCGACCTGAGACCCGTCTGGGAGGAGATGGGGCTCGAGGACTTCGAGATCCGCATCGGCGTCAACTCGGGCGAGGCCACCGTCGGCAACATGGGCAGCGAGAACCGCTTCGACTACACGGCGATGGGCGACGAGGTGAACCTGGCGAGCCGTCTCGAGGGCGCGAACAAGGCCTTCGGGAGCCTCATCCTGCTCGGCTCGAGGACTCGCGAGGAGGCCGGTGACACCGTCGTGGCGAAACCCATCGCCGGCGTCGTGGTCGTCGGACGCTCGCGACCCGAGCCCGTCTACGAGCTGCTCGCCATGGCGGAGGACGCCCCCGAGGATCTGCTCGCGCACGCCGACGCCTTCTCCCGGGCGCAGGCGGCGGCCCGGGCGGGCGACCTGGGGGGCGCTCGGGAGGCCCTGGCCGAGGCGGCGCGCCTGCATCCGGGAGACGGGCCCTGCCGGTGGTTCGCCGGAATCCTCGACCGGATGGAGGCGGGCGAGGAGGCCTCGCCCTGGTCCGGCGTCGTCGTCCTCTCCGGCAAGTAGTGCTACGCGCCGTGACGCCCGAGGGATACGCTGAGTCCTGCCCTGGCCGTGGAGGGAGCCATGAACAAGCGCCTTGGAGTCCCGCTCACGGTCGTCGCGTGCCTGGTGGCCGCGGCTCTCTGGGGCCACGCCCTCGCCGCGCCGGAGGACGTCGTCGCCGGCGACATCCGGGCCGTCCTCGGGAAGCGTGGGACGCCGGTCCGCGAGCGTCCGAGCGCCCTGTCCCGGGCCACGGCCACCCTGCCCCACGCCACCCGGGTCCGGGTGGCCGAGGTCCGGGGCGCGTGGATTCGCGTCACGGCGCTGGGGCCTGCTGCCGCCGCCTCCCAGGCCGGCTGGCTGCGCGCCAACCACACCGTCGAGCCCTTCGCCCTGACGCAGGCAGGTCGCGGCGGGTCCGTGGCCGTCCGCGACGCGCAGACGTCCGGCACCGACCTCTCCGCCGCAGGCCGGCAGTTCGACGAGTCGACCGAACAGGCCTACCGGCAGTCGCGCACCGATCTCCGGGCCTTCTACCCGCTGGTGGACGCCATCGAGTCCACGACCCCCGATTCCGGAACCGTGCGGCGGTTCATCCTCGCAGGCCGCCTGGGCCGTCCGGAAGGCCGTTCGGAAGGGGGGGCGGAGTGATGCGCGCTCGCCACCTCCTCCCGGCCCTGCTCCTCGCGCTCGTCCTCGTCGCCTGCCGCACCGGCGACATCGCCGGCAACCTCGCCGGCGGGTTCGTCGGCGGGCGCACGGGCGACATC
>JAUXCH010000748.1 GCA_030618975.1 Planctomycetia bacterium | reverse complement strand
TTCCTCGAGCGGGGGCTGATCGCGTGACGATCCGCGAGATCAGAGGTCCTTCTTGCCCCGCTTCAGGCGGCGGCGCAGGACGACCCAGCGGCGCCAGTCGGCCAGGGGGATCGGCGGGGTGCCCATGTAGACCTGGCCGGGGTCGTCGAGGCGGCCGTGACTCTGGAGCGCGCCGCGCGCGCCGAGGATCGTCCCCGCGCCGAGGGTCGCGTCGGGAGCGAGCGCACCCTGGGGACCGAGCACGGAGCGGTCCTCGAAGGTCGCGCCGCCGCCGATGCCGGCCAGGGCGCAGATGATCACGCCGTCGCCGATCGTCACGTTGTGTCCGACCTGGACGAGGTTGTCGATCTGGACGCCGTCGCCGAGCCGCGTGGCACCGAACGTCGCGCGGTCGATCGTCGTGTTGGCGCCGACTCGCACCTCGTCGCCCAGGGTCACCGTGCCGCGCTGCATGAACTCCACGGGGCCCTCCGGACCCATCTCGACGCCGAAGCCCGGAGAACCGATCACGACGCCCACGTGGATGTCGCAGCGGGCGCCGACGGTCACGCCGGGATAGAGAACGACACGCGGGTAGAGGTGGGTGTCGTCGCCCACGCGACAGCCTCGGCCCACGACGACGTGGGCTCCGAGGATCGTGCGCTCGCCGACACGGGCGCCCTGCTCGACGACGGCGAAGGGACCGATCTCGGCGGACGCCGGCACGAAGGCGCCGCGCGCGACGCTGGCGGTTTCGTGCACGCCGGCGATCGCCGCCGCACGGGGGTGGAAGAGCCGGAGCGCCTCGGCGGCGGCGAGCCGGGGATTCGCCACCCGGATCGCGGGACGGTCGCCGACGTCGTCGCCCTCACGGCACAGCACCGCTCCGGCACGACTCGACGCCAGCAGCTCGAGATGGCGTGCGTCGTTCACGAACGTGAGGTGCTGCGCCTCGGCCGAGTCGACGGGTTGGACGTCTCGGAGCGCGAGATCGGGCGGTCCGTGGTGGACGCCACCGAGCCGGGTCGCGAGCGCCTGAAGGGTGAGCATGACGCAGACTGTACGCGGCAACGGTGCCGCGTGGGAGGGGCCGGACGTGGGAACGAAAGCGGCCCTGCGGCGTTCGCGTCGAGCGCGCTCGCTGCAGGGCCCGTGGAGCAGGCCGGGGAGAAGACCCCGGTGCGGTGGGGAGATCAGCCGCCGGCCGGCTTGGGACCGAACTGCTCGGCGGCCGGTTTCGTGATGCTGTTGGAGTGGCCGCGCGAGATGCTGGTGTCGACGAGCGCCGCCCAGGCGCCGATCACCACCGCGACACCCAAGGCGAGGATGAGGAAGATGTTGGTCTTCGGCTCTTCGAGCACGACGGGACGACGCTGCGGGCGGGCCGCACCGCGACGCGCGCGATCGACGCCCATGTCCTCGATCTCCTCGGCGATGTCGCCGCCTTCGTCTTCCGTGAAGTCGATCGGCTCGGTCGACATGCCGACGTCGGCCTGGTCGATATAGGTATCCTGGCTGATCAGCTCGGGCTCGGCCACGAGCTCGTCAGCGAGCGTCTCGGGAGCATCGCCGACGATCACCGTAGGCTGGCTCTCGTCCTCCAGGCTGATCTCCGTGAGGGACGTATCCGAAGTTCCCGAGCCGCCGGAACGACCGGCGAGGCTGTCGATCTCGGCGCGCTTGAAGCGCATCTGGTCTCCCTCGCGGAAGGCGCGGATCTCGCCCTCCGAGACCAGCCGCTTGAGGCGGCCCTCGTCGATCTGCAACTGCTTGAGAACCTCGTCGAAGGTGTAGAACTCACCGCTCTTGGACTTGGCCACCGCAAACTCCGTTCAGGGAGGGGGTTGGGACGGATCGCCCTCCCGCAACCCATCGCCAGAGGATCGCAGAAGGAGTGCTCATGATCAAGATTCGGGATCGCAACTAGCGGATCCCGCCCGAAAGGTCGACCTGCTTGGTCGGATGCACGTTGCCTGCGCGGGCCGGGCCGGAGCCGCCCCTCCCGGCGTCCCGCATCGAGGACTCGTAGGCGGCGCGCATCTCACGCGGGGTCTTCTCGCTGAGGTCGCGGTAGGCCACGAGCCGCAGGTCGAAGTCGATGTGGCGCGCCGCGAGGAGTCTCAGGCCCCCGCGCTTGCCCGGCTCGTACTGGTAGACACAGAGCCGCTGGGCGACGGTGTCGAAGTAGTACACGACGCTCTCGCCGCTGCCGACGGAGGCGGAGAGCGCGATCGACCGGCGGTTCGAGTCCGAGGTGCCCGTGCCCGGGTTGATGCGGCCGCGCGGCCTGAACCCGCTGTTGGAGGGGTTCACCGTGGAGCCGGGGCCCGGCCCGCTGCCGGGCCCGTAGGGTTGGTTGGCCGACCCGGGTGGATCCTCGGCCTGCGCGGACAGGAGACCGAGGTGGGGAAGCAGCACGATCAGGATGGTGGCGAGCCAGCCGCCGGCCAGGAATCCGACGAGGAAGCCTTTTCGGGTCATGGGAGCCTCCCGGGCGAGGGGGTGCAGGGCGCACCCGAGTCCGGACATCATGCCACCACCCCTCTCACCGCTCCGTCACGGGCCGCTGAGGGACTTCAGTCCCTTTCCTCGTCCCGCCGCTCCTCGCCGGGGAGGACCACGCGGAACACGGCTCCTTCGCCGGGGTGGCTCTCCAGCTCGATCCGGCCCCCGTGGTTGGTCACGATCGTGTGTGCCACGGCGAGACCGAGCCCCGAGCCCTCCCCCACGTCCTTCGTCGTGAAGAACATGTCGAAGCACCGGTCCTGGTCCTCGGCACGGAGGCCCACCCCCTCGTCCTCGACCTCGAGCACCATCTCCTCGCCCCGTGCGTGCACCCTCAGCTCCACGCGGCCGCTG
>JAUXCH010000371.1 GCA_030618975.1 Planctomycetia bacterium | reverse complement strand
TCGCCGCTGGGTGTGAGCGTTCCGACGATCTCGCAGTGGCTGGGTATTCTCGAGGTGACGAACCAGATCCTGCTCGTCCCTCCCTACTTCGAGAACTTCGGCAAGCGCTTGGTCAAGTCGCCGAAGCTCCATTTCGCGGATCCCGGCCTCGCATGCCATCTGCTCGGGCTCCGCACCGAGCGGGAACTCGTTCGATCACCGTTCGCCGGTCCGGTCTTCGAGAGCTTCGTCGCGTCGGAGATCGTCAAGGCGCAAATCCACGCGGGCCGCCCGCGGGAGCTCTACTCCTTCCGGGACGGGAAGGGACTCGAGGTGGACTTCGTGGTGCCGATCCGGTCCGGAAGACTCGCGTTCGTCGAGGCGAAGTCGTCGCGGACGCCGCGTCCGCGCGATGCCGAGTCCCTGCTGCGCCTCGAGGGGGCTGCTAAGGAGCGGACCGTGGAGGCGTTCGTCGTCCACCGTCGGAGAGAGGGCGACCCGGAGACCCAGGCGCTGAGACCGGGTGTTCGAGCGGTAGACCTCCCGGCGCTCGTGGCGCGCATCTCGCGGTGAGCCCTTGCGCCCAGCACCGCTGGCCGACACGAGCGCCCCGACTGTCCCCGGTCGAGAGTACGCTACAACTTCTGTTTGACTGGATCCGGAGGCTCTCGACCATGACCACGAACACGAAGTGGCTGCGCTGCAAGGTACAGAGAGGTATGTTCACACGAGAACGCGCTGTCCAGATCGAGTTGTCTGACGGACGAGTCATGTTCGCGTTTGTACCTGCAAGTGATGTCGAGGAAGGGGCCGGCACGGATGAGGGACGTGTGCGGGTGAGGTTCGTGTCTGCCTCGGACGGATGTTGGGTCTTGCTTCCGGCGGAGAACCCCAATCCGGTTCCGGTCAAGGAGTTTAACCTGGTCGGATGATCCTCTCGAACACGGCAATCCACGAAGCACTGGAGTCGGGGCGGCTCATCATCGACCCGAGACCCGAACCCCTGACTCCGGGTGCGGAAGAGGATTGCCCGTATCAGACCAGTGCAGTGGACCTTCGGCTTGGTACTGAGGTGTCGTGGTTCAAGGAGGGGCGTGCGTTCGCCATGGACCTCCGGCATGGGGGATTCATTGGCACCTTCAGCGACAACTCTGAAACCACGGAGATAACGGAGGATCGGCCATTCGTTCTCCAGCCTCGCCGGCTGGTCCTGGCGCAGACGATGGAGCAGATCGGGTTGCCCCTCTGCGATGATCAGTGTCTGGCAGCGAGGGTCGAGGGCCGGAGTTCATTTGCGCGCTGCGGTCTTCTGGTCCACTTCACGGCACCTACCATTCATGCCGGCTTCGCGGGGCACATCACGCTCGAGATGATGAACTGGGGACCGTATGCCATCAACTTGTATCCTGGAATGAGCATCTGCCAGCTCATCGTCGAGCGCGTCGAGGGAACGCCGTTGAGCAACGAGAGTCAGTTCCAGGATCAGACAACTCCCGGCGGCGACGCCTAGGGTGCCCTGCCTCGTCGAGGAGCCACGAGTGCCGCGATCACGCGGGCGTGGATGTGGGGTGGTCCGCGCCCTCGAGGCTCGGACACCGTGCGATGTGCCGCAGCCACGTCTCGGTGTACAGGGCCTCGAGCTGCACGCACGTGATGTTCTCGATCTTGATCCGGGTCGGCTCGTCGTCCCACTCGCCGAGCGCGTTGAAATGGTGGACCCGGCACCGGCGTTTGCCCACGCGGGTGACGAAGCCGATGAGGAAGCGCCCCTTGTCCTCGTCCTCCCCGAGGAGGGGCTCCCGCTCGACGATGCACGGGAGCCGGGCCTCGCAGAGGTGCCCCAGCAGCGCCCGCAGGTCTTCGAGCGGGGGCATCGTCGAGATCCGCACCCAGTCCAGCAGGCCCTCGAGCTCGAGGATCCGCTCGTTCACGCGCTCGCACTTGCCGGAGCGGACCTGCACGACGTCCTGCGTGCGGAGGACGTAGCAGCCGTCCGGGTGGAAGTCGGAGAACGCGTAGAGGAGGATCAGCTCGTCCGAGAGGCCGAGGACGAAACCCTGCATGTGCTCACCGTCGGCGAGTGCGCGCACGACGCGGACCATCCGCCGCTCGTCCAGGGCCCGCCGGAGCGTCTTGGAGTGCTTCGCCTTCATCGTGCTTCCTCCTCGTCGTCTTGCGCCGGGAAGGACACTTGTACCGCCAACCGGCATGCGAGGAGAGTGGCATCCGGGCGACGGAGTGGATCTAGCGGGCTGACTTCTTCCGCTTCGGGGCCTTCTTCTCGACGGCCTTCTTCCCGGCCGTCGCCTGCTGGCCGCGGCGGGCGCTCTTCGGGATCGACGCTTCGTAGCGGGCCAGGAACTGCTCGACGGGGACGCGCGCGATCGCTTCCTGGATGACGTCGAGGGGCAGGTCGTCGACGCTCTTGAAGCGGATGCACGACTTGCCCATGTCGAGCTTCTTGCCGGTCTTCTTCCACTCCTTCTCGAACCACCGGCGGTGCTTCTCGTCCGCGTAGATGCACATCAGGTAGAGCGACATGTACCGCTTCTGCGAGGCGAGGCCGGCGAAGGGGACCGGCTGCAACGGATCGCAGTGATAGCCGTCGGGGAAGAGACGGTGGGGGACGAACCAGCCGATCATCCCGTACTGGACGCCCTCCTCGTAGCCCGCCGGCAGGCCGCGGTTGACCGCGGCCCGTACGGCGCGGAGGGCCTTCCGCCGGTCCTCCGGCAGTCCGTCGAGATACGCCTTGACCGAGGTGGGTTTCGCGGGCATCGGATTCTCCTCCGGAGCCGGAGGATACGCGGCTCGGGTGGCCCGCGCCGCCGCGTGCTCGCGCTACGGACTCGAGGACACCATCCGCTCGAGCTCGCGGCGCGCGTCGCGGCGGAGCTCGTCCCACTCGACGCCCCCCTCTCCGCGTTGGGCGAGGTGCAGGAGCATGGCGCGGTAGCCCCGGCCGCCGCGTTCGACCCCCAGGTCGTCGAGGTCCGTTCCCGCGGGTGGCTCGAGACCGTCGTCGTAGGCCGCGAGGAGCACGGCACGGAGCAACCGGAGTCGCGCGCGGTAGAAGGTCTCGGCCTCCGCCTCGCCCGGCGGGAACGTGGCGCGGGCGCGGGGCCAGTGGTCGTAGGCCGTCGGGTCGCCGGCGTGGACGAGGATGCGGCCGAGGTCCACGTGGGCGTGGAAGCGGATGGCACGCGTTCCCTCGGGCGGCAGGTCGCTCTGCTCGGCGTAACGCAGCGTCTCCTCGAAGCCCTTCCGGCCCCGGGCCTCGTCGTCGAGCCCGTGGAAGGCGCTGTCGGCCGCGTTGAAGCGCGAGAGGAAGCCGAGCCCCTCGGCGCGCAGGCCGTCGTCGCCTGCGAGCAGGGTCACGGAGCGGCGGAAGCCGTCGTACGCGCGTTCCCAGTGGCCGCGGGCCTCGGCTTCCCGGTCGGCCCTCCGGGCGGCGGTTCCGGCCGCGTAGGCGTCGCCCGCGTCCTCGGCGCTCATCCAGGACCGGGCGAGGCGGAAGTCGCCGGGCAGGCGCCAGGCGAGCAGGGCGGTCGCGACGAGGACGGAGAGCAGGATCAGTCGGAGGAGGCGGCGGTGAGTCTGGACGAAGGTGTCCCGGACCCCGGGCGTCGTCGCGTACGCGGCGACGTAGCGCACGCGATCCTCGATGCTGCCGTGGCGGTGGCTCTCGCCGCGGCCGCTGAGCAGGCGGATGCGCTCGAGGGCGCGGATCATCCACGCGGCACCTACGGGGAGCGGGGCGCCGAGGCCGGGCGCCACCACCGTCTCGTGGGGGGCGGGGGAGGAGGAGGCGGCGTGGTTGGCGCCGTAGACGTCGGCCTCGCGTTCGAACTGGCGGGAGATGACGCCGAGGAGCACGAACCAGAGGAAGACGAGGTGCAGTGCGATGACGATCTCTTGCGGTACGCCGTGGACCGCGAGCAGATCGCCTGCGACGTGGAAGATCACCCCCGTGGTGACGAAGAGGACGAGGAACAGCGGCAGGTGGTAGCGCTTCGCGTGGCCGGCTTCGTGGCTGAAGACGGCGAGCACCTCCTCTTCGGGGAGGTGCCGGAGCAGGGCGTCGGTCAGGAAGATGATCCGGGTGCGCGGCGTGAAGCCGACGACCATTGCGTTGAGGACTCGTCCCGTCGTCTTCCAGACGAGGAGGTCCCGGTAGCGGAGGTTCATCGCGGCGGCGTGTCTCTCCAGCCGGTCGCGGACGGGGCCGGGCGGGAGGGGCTCGGTGGGGATGACGCGGCGGAGGACGGCGGGCAGGAAGAAGGAGAGCAGCGCGAGGATCCCGAACATGAGGCCGAGGGCGAGGAGCGGCATGGCGTCGAGCCAGCGCGAGAGCTCCTTCACGACGGGGACGCCGAGATCGCCGAGCAGCCAGATGCCCTCGAGCAGGCCCAGGATGAAGAACATGGGCAGGAGGGCGATGGCGTTGCGCCGCAGACCCTGTCGGATGGCGAGGCGGGCGCCGCCGGAGGGCAGGACGCCGCCGCGCGCGCTGGCGAGGGCGTCCGCGACGCGGGCGTGCTGGATCCAGCCCGCGGCGAACAGCACGAGCGCGGGCGCGAACAGGATGGCGAAGCGGCCCAGCCACCACGCGCGCGGGATCTCGACGGCGATGAAGGAGCCCCAGTCGAAGAAGGTGACCGCGACGAACCAGCCGATGAGCGGCCAGAGGCCGATCCACCGGGCCGAGGCGACGGCCGTCTCGATCCGCTTCTCGCGCACGGCGCGTACCCCGCGCTCACCGGCCATCCAGGTCATCGCGACGCCGACGCAGACGGAGGCCGCCGTGCCTCCCAGTGCGCGCAGCGGGTCGGTGGGGCTCGCGACGAGCGCGTTCAGCCCGACGAGGATCGCGATGAGGATGGTGAGGTCGGGCAGCAAGGGACGGGGATTGTAGGGCCGAGGACCGGCCGGCCTACTCGATCTCGTCTTCGCCCACGACCTTCCGGCCGGCCTCGTGGATCGCGTCGCGGATCGAGGCAATGGCGGCGTCGCGGTCGGCCTCGGCCTCGAGGGTGACGAGCACGAGCTTCGTCACGTGGTCGGCGGTCACGGCGTCGACGCCCGCGGCGAGGGCGATCGCGTCCTCGACGGCCTGCTCGCATCCCGCGCAGTGGATCTCGTGCACGGTGACCTCGACCAGGTTTCCCTCGCCCCGCCAGGCGGGCACCACTGGAGGCTCCGTGCCGCAGGCGCCGAGGGTCAGGAGGGCGAGGAGGACGGGCAGGGTCCGCATGGGCCGAGTGTCGCGCCGGGAACGAGGAATGACCCGTTGCGCTTCCCCGCGGCGGCGTGCAGGATTTGAACGATGGTTCAAACCCGCACCTCCCCCTCGGCGCCCGGCACCGCCACCGCCGCCTGGGCGGAGCGGCGCCTGGAGATCCTGAGGCGGGCCGCCGAGGTCTTCCGCGAGAAGGGGTTCCAGGGGGCGGGGATGCGGGAGATCGCGGAGGGGCTCGGGCTGGCGCCCGGCGCCCTCTACTACTACTTCCCCTCCAAGATGGATCTCCTCTACGCGTGCCAGGCGATCGCGCTGGATCGCCTGACGGAGGGGGCCCGCGAGATCGCGCGCCGAGGCGTGCGGGCGGACGAGCGTCTGCGGCGTCTCGTCGACCACCACC
>JAUXCH010000363.1 GCA_030618975.1 Planctomycetia bacterium | reverse complement strand
TCCTTGGCCCACAGAACGACATGGCTACGATCCGACTTCAGCAAGGCGGCCGCCGCCTCCTGGTGGAGGAGGTGAAGTCCGTCGAGCACACCGCGGGCGAGATGCGCACGGGACAGCTCGCGGGCCTCGCGGACGCGCGGATGCAGGTCCGCCTCTACGCCCTGTGCCTCGCCCGCGCGCGCCCCGAGGTGGAGATCGCGACCCGCCTCGTCCTCGTCTCGATCGTGGACGGCTCGACCCGGCTCGTCGACGTGCCCTTCGACGCCGACCGGGTGTCTCGGTCGCTCGATCGGCTCGTGCGTCGCCGCGTCGAGGCCGCCGAGACGCGCGCCGTGCGCGCCCGCACGCGGCGTGCGCTGGCCGGGGCGCTCTGCTTCCCCTACCCCGCGGCCCGGCCGCACCAGACCGCGTTCTCCGAACGGATCGCCGACGGCCTCGAGGCCGGCCGCCCCGTCCTCGCCACCGCGCCGACCGGCGTCGGGAAGACCGTGGCGGCCCTGCTGCCCGCGCTTCGCTTCGCTCTCGAGGGGGACGCCCTCCTCTTCTTCCTCACGGCGAAGACCACGCAGCAGGCCCTCGTCGCCGAGACGTTCGAGGATCTCGTGGAGGCCGCCGGCTGCCGGGACGGGGAGCTGAGGGCGCTCACCTTCCGCGAGAAGCGCGGGATGTGCCCCCCGGGCAACCTCCTGTGCCACCCGGACCACTGCGCCTGGCTCGTGAACTTCCTGAATCGGACGGTTCGCGAGCAGGCGCTGTCCGAGCTGCTCGACGATGCCGTCCACGTCACGCCCGAGCGCGTCCTCGCGCTCGGCGAGGCGCAGACCGTCTGCCCCTACGCCCTGGCGCTCGCGGCGTGCCTGCGCGTCGATCTCGTCATCGGAGACGTCAACTACGTCTACGACCCGGCCGTCTCGTTCGGCCTCTTCGCGGAGGGAACGAGCGCGCGTCCGGTGGCCGTCGTCCTCGACGAGGCGCACAACCTGTTCGACCGCGCGCGGGAGTACGACTCCCCGTTCCTCCGCCGCCGCGACGTGGTCGAGCAGGCGGCCCGGGCCCGGACCGGCGAGCTGCTCGCGCCCGGCGACGACGCGCGCGAGCCCGAGCTGCCCGGCCTCGGTTCGCCGGGGCACGGGCGCACTCTCTTCGACGGCCTGGCGGCGTACCTCGATCGCCTGGCCGGCGAGATCGACGCCGTCCAAGAGGCCTCGCGGGCCGAGCCCGTGGGCACGATGGACGACTGCCGTGCGGTCCGCGGCGCGCCCGGCTGGGAGGACGTCGCCGAGGACGCCGCGTCCTGGACGATCCGCTACGCGCACTACCAGTACGTGCACGGTCTCGTCCAGCGTGACGACCCGCTGCTCGGCGTGCTCGCCGCCGTGCTTTCGATTCGTGATCTCCTGCGACTCGAGGAGCCGGAGTTCGTTCCCTACGTCGGCGTATCCGACGACGCCCCGGAGGGCGTGGGGTTCGGCATCCTCTGCGTCAACCCGGCCCACCGGCTCGAGGAGCGGCACCGTCAGGTGCGCGGCACCGTCGCGATGAGCGCGACCCTCCAGCCGCTGGGCTACTACGCCGACGTGCTCGGCTTCGCGCCGCTCGATCCCATCGAGCTCTCGGTCCCGAGTCCCTTCCCGGAGGAACACCGCTGCGTCGCCGTCGTGCCCAAGGTGAGCACCACCTGGCGCGAGCGCCGCCACCACTACGACGGGATCGCCCGCGCGATCGAGCACGTGGTCGCCGTCCGGCCGGGCAACTACGTCGCCTACTTCCCCTCGTTCCGGTTCCTGGCCGACGTCCTCGAACGCCTCGAGGTCGACGAGCGGAGCCTCCTCGTCCAGAAGCCCCGCATGCCGCCCCGTGCCCGGGCCGACCTCCTCGGTCGCATGCGGGCGGGCGGCGACCCGCGGCTCCTGCTCGCCGTGACGGGGGGGGTGTTCGCCGAGGGTGTGGACCTGCCCGGCGAGGCGCTCGTCGGCGCGATCGTCGTCGGCCCCGCGCTGCCCCAGGTCGGCTTCGAGCGTGCCATCATGCAACACTACTTCGACGAGCGCTCCCAGCGCGGGTTCGCCTACGCCATGCTCTTCCCCGGGATGCAACGCGTCATCCAGGCGGCGGGCCGCGTGCACCGCACGCCCGAGGACTGGGGTGTGATCGTCCTCCTGGGCCGCCGCTTCACGCGCTCACCCTACGTCGACTGCCTCCCCGCGCACTGGTCGCGCTACGGTCCCGAGGAGCTGGTCACGACCGATCTGACGGAACGGCTCTCGGCGTTCTGGCAAACGGAACCTGGCGGCCGACGGCCCGGTTGATCCGGTCGACGGGGGACGGATCGAGAGGGCTGCCAGGACCCTTGCACGTGTAGGAAGAAATCAACGTTGTTTCTTACACGATGGAAGTCGGAGAATGAGCCCGACCACGGTGACAAGGCGGATTGCTCGCATCTACGGAACGGGGAGGGGTTGGGCCTTCTCTGCAAGGGATTTCAGCGATCTTGCGAGGCGTTCCAGCATCGATGCGCAGCGGCATCGACTCGTCGTCGCTCCTTGACCTCGGCGCGTCTGACGATGCAGGACAGTCCGTAGATGTCTCCACGCTGCTCCATGGCCCGTGGCGGCCTGACCTCTGCCGGCTCACATTGTTCGACGCACTCCTTCATGGGCAATCCGGGCGAGCGGACGACGGCCTGGTTGATGCGTCGCGACTCGGACGCGCGTGTCGTCGCGCGTGGTCGACCTGATCGCGCTCCTCGTCGTGATGCCCAGCGGAAGGACCCCGCCTGAAGTGCCCGAGGCCCGATGGCTTGGGGCGTGCTTGGTCGAGCCGCTGCTGCGCGCGTCGTGGTAGATTCGCATCCATGGTGCGATCCGGCCTCCTGCCCCCGACTTCGCCCGAGCTCTGCGAAGAGGATGCGCGCCCGTATTTCCTCTGGTGGACGGACGTGACGGTCGGGGAATTTCGGCAGCTCCTTCGTTCGTCTGATGTGGAGGAGCGAGCCTATTGGCTGGGGGCTCTGCTACGGGAGGCCAATACCCGCGACGTGTGGCTGTTCGTCGAGCCCGCTCAGATCCGCGCCGTCTGGCCACACCTCTTGCGCCACCTCGGCCGCACCCGATCGAGGTGGGCGTTCCTCTTGGGGCTCCCCGAGCCGCAGTGGCCTCCTGCGGAAGCCGTTTGATGCGCGACGAGATCGACCGCCGTGTCGTCTCGGACGAACAGATCGAGCTGGTGCACGAATGCCAGCAGCGAGTGCCGTGCGTCTTGGGCGGCGGGGCGGCCCTGAGCGGCGCGTACCTCGCACACAGACTCTCGCGAGACCTCGACCTCGTCTGTAGCAGTCGGGAGGACGTCCGGCGACTTGCCCTGGACCTTCCTTCGGTGGCCGCACACCTGGGCGTCGAGATCGAGGTCGTCCAGGATGCGGGCACGTTCGTGCGCTGCCGTGTGCGATTCGGGTCGTCGAACGTCGAGTTGGACGTCGTGTTCGAGAGCACGCCGGAGATCGAACCCCCTCCGCCGCCGATCGACGGCATTCGGGTCATGTCGCTCACGGATCTTCGCGCCTCGAAACTCACGTGCATCCTGTCTCGTTCGGAGCCGCGCGACCTCGTGGATCTGTTGTTCCTCGATCGTGCCGGATTTGCTCCGGAGGACGACCTGGACCTGGCAGTGCGCAAGGATCGCGGCATGGATCCGGGTGTCGTCTGTTGGCTGCTCGGCCAATTCCCTGTCCGTCCGCTGCCGAACATGCTCGAGCCGCTGACCGAGGCGGAACTCCTCGCATTCCGTGCGGATCTTCAAGAGAGGCTCCGGAAGCGGATCGTACCGGAGTAGGGGCTCGGTGGCTTCCTCGCCGCCTCCGCCCCGCCTCCAAGTCGTGGGGGAGGCATCGGAGGGCGGCACCCACTCGACTCGCCCCGGCACACGGGTCGCGCTACGGTCCCGAGGAGCGGGTCACGACCGATCTGACGGAACGGCTCTCGGCGTTCTGGAAAGTGGAACCTACCGGCCGACGGCCCGGTTGATCCGGTCGATGCGGGCCTGCTTGACGCGGTCGCCTCCACGGAAGGGCCCGTAGCGCTGGACGGTCGGCTGCAGTTGCCGTGCCCGCATCTGCGGCGACGCGTGCGTCGCGGAGTGCTGGCGGCCACCCGGGCGCACGGCGAGGATCTGCAACTGCGTGAGCATGGCGGTGTGGTCGTAGACGACGTCGACGAGGATGTAGGTGCTCTCGACGTCGGCCGCGAACTCGTAGCTCGAGCCGTAGCTGTGCTCGGAGGCCGTGCGCGACAGCTCGCCGACCGTGCCGTCGAACACCTTCACGAGCTGGGCGCCCCAACTCTGCTCCGAGACACCGGTGCCGGTCCCGGCGGCCCGCACCAGGCCCTGAAACCTCGCCTGCTGGGCCTTGCTCGCGCGGATCACCAACTCTCCGTGCTTGTTCGTGATGTGGCCGAGCTCGTGGGCGAGGACGGCGGCCAGCTCGTCCTCCGAGCGGCAGGCGTCGACCGTGCCGCGCGTGACGAGGACGAAACCGCCCGGCCCGCTGATCGCGTTCACGGCGTCGCTGTTCAGCACTTCGAAGTGGTAGCCGCCCATGGTGGAGGGAATGCGCGTGCTGAGCCTGACGATCGCGTCTCCGACCTGCCGGACGTACTTGCGGCGGGCGGGGTTCGGGTCGATGCCGTACTTCGCGATCGCGTTCGCCGCCACCGCGCGGCCGAGGTAGTACTCGTGTTCCGGCGTGAAACTCGTCTGGAGCTGTTTCGCGCTCTCCTGGAAGCCCTCGGCGGCCTGCCCCACCGCCTCGCCGAGGCGGCGGCCCGTACTGCCTCCGAGACGCTCGCCGAGGCCGCCGAGAAGTCCCCCGATGCCGCCACGGGGCTTGGGCTGCTCGCGCCGCTGCGGCTTCGGCTTCGTCGGCGGCAGGAGCGGCGGACGCACGTAGTCCTGCCCGCGCCGCCCGAGGGCTCCGCCGGTGATGAAGCCCACGGACTCGGACGGCGACAGCGCCTGCGTCGCGGCCTCCATGGCGTCGACGGCGGCGTAGGCCTGTCGAAGGCCCTGCCGGGAGGCGCGGTAGCCTCGCACGGTCGCCGCGTCGAACTGCCGCCCGGCCGCGCTGACGTCGCGCTGGTTCACGGCACCGGCGGCATTCGCGGTGTGCACGGGTCTCGGATTCGGGTTGAGCGCCGAGGGTTCGACGGTCTCGCCGGAGCGGAGCCAGCCGGTGCCCTGTGCCGCCTGCACGCGGAGCCACGGCTGCTTCACCTCGAGGACGCGCACGCGCGTGCCCGACGGGAGCACGACGGCGCCCTTCCCGAGGGACGTGGGCTGGTCGTGAAGCGTCGTGGTCGGCGTCTTGTAGACGGCGCGGGTCTCGCCGACGCGCGCGTCGAGCGGGCCCGCGTCCGCCGCGCGGACGGCGGCGAGGAGCAGGAGGCTCGAGAGCAGGAGGCCCGCAAGCAGGAGGTGGGGCGTCAGGCGGCGGTGCATGGTTCTCTCCGTGGCTCCCCGGAGGGTAGCGCAGCGCATTCTACGTGGCCGGGACGCCCTCACCCGAAGACTGGGAGGTCAGGACGAATTCGATGGCGTTCGACGCCGCGGTCCGCACGCGGCGATGGACCGGGACGGGCGTGGACTGATACCGTGGGCGACCCCGGAGGTTTCGATGAACCCCTCACGCGCCGGTTCCATGCCCGTCTGTCCCACCTGCGGCAGCGACGAC
>JAUXCH010000422.1 GCA_030618975.1 Planctomycetia bacterium | reverse complement strand
GAGGACCCCTCGCCCTGGAAGCTCCAGGTCACGTCCGTCGACGGGAGCGGCGGCACCTACGGCGTGCGCCTGGTCGAGAACCCGCCGCGTGCCCGAAGCGACGAGGGCGGCGTCGCCGGCGCGGAGCAGGCCCTCCCGCCTCCGACCGGCCTGGTCGAGGGCACCCCCCTTGCCTTCCACGCCCACCCCGGCGACTTCGCGCTGCTCTACGTGCCGCGCTCCCACGCGTACAACGCGCACCGCCTCCAGCGCCTCGCGCCCGACGGTCGTTGGCAGAACCTGCCGCACGAGGCCGTCGGCGTCTTCGGCGAACGTGCGAGCATGCGCACACCCGAGAAGCAGGCCCTCGTCTGGTTCCGGCCGTTTCGACCGGGGACGTACCGATTCGTCGAGCCCAGGCCCCGGGACGCGGTCCTGAAGGTCTACGCCGCCGCCGAGATCCCGGCCGTCCCGGCGCTGGTCGGCACGGGGCTCGACCCCCGCGTGAGCGCCCACGGCGGGTCCGCCTGGCGGCCCATCGGCCTCGGCGTCTGCATCCCCGGGATGGACTACCTGTTCGTGGCCGTGGGGCGGAGGAAGGCCGCCGTCGGCATGCGGCTCGCCGAGGTCGGCGAAGGCGCGAACGGCCTGCGCAGGAAGCGCGGGCTCGGAGCGACGCGCGCCCCGGGCCTGGGCCCGACCTTCCGGTTCCGCGTCACGGAGCCGACGCTCGTGCGCCTCGAGGTCCGGGGGCGGTCCTGGATCGGCTACGCCATGCTGGGCCGCGCCGCGCGCTAGGCCGGGGGGGACGGGCGTTGGCCCTTGCGGGGTGCCTGGCACCGTACGAGGGCTACGCCCGCCCGCAGCGCCCGTCGATGCCTCCGGCTGCCCGACGCGGGGCCGCGTCTTCGACGTGCAGGAGGCCGCCCGGGAGCGATTCCTCGCCGTGACGGGCGGGGCTCGCTTCGTCTCGCCGGGGGCGGCGGGAGAGGTGTCGGACGGGGCCCGGATCCGTCCCTTTCCGCCGGGTCCCCGATTTCGTTCTGGTGACGGCCTGCCGGCGTCGGTTTCATGTCGCCATGCCCCGCGTCCTCGCTCTTGCCCGGGTGATGGTCCTCGTCCTCCTCGTGGGGGGCGGGAGCACCGTCGCCGCCCCCGACGGGCCCACCGTGCTGCGCGACGGCGTGCCGGTCGAGGTGCGGATGCCGCCCGGGCGCCGCGCCTGGACCGCGCGGGTCGACGTGCTCCCCGACGCCACGTGGTTGCACGTGATCGCCTCGGGCGACCGGGACGTCGACCTGTTCCTGCGCCACGGGAGACCGCCGAACGGCGACCCCGCAAAGACCTCCGACGTCGCCGCGGTCGGCGACTCGCCGCACGAGATCGTGACCCTTAGCAAGACCGGCAAGGTGCGGCTGCGTCCGGGCCCCTGGTACGTGACCATCGTGAACCCGGCCCCGAAGGAGGGTGGCGTCCAGCTCGAGGTGGCCGTGTTCATCGACCGCAAGGACGGCCGGCGCACCCTGCTGCCCGGGGCCCCCGTCGCCGTCACCGTGCCCGAGCCCGGACACGCCTTCGCCATGCGGACCTGGCTGCCCCGGCGCACGATCGGCTCCATGGTCGACTGGACCCCGGAGGTGCTCGAGGGTCTCAGGTATCGCCTGAAGGGCCCGGGCGGCTTCCAGCTCGGCGACACGACCCAGAGCCGCATCGTGATGCGCGGCGAGGACACGCCTCGGGGCGTCTACACGCTGAGCCTGTCCGCGCCGGCGCCCTCGGTCAGGCCGCCGCGGCTCACGGCGCGCGTGACGTGGAGCTTCAAGGGCGGCTTCATCCTGCCGCGGCCCGCGAGCCCGCTCCTCGAGCCCGGGACGTCACTGCCGGTCCTGATGGGCGGGCCGTCGAACGGCAGCGTGCAGCCGCTGCGCATCGCGGTCGACGGGGGGGGGCGCGGGTTCGTGCTCGATGCCCGCACGACGTCGGGCGTGAACGTCGACCTCTACGTGCGGCGGGGGCTCGTACCGCACCGCCGTGACGAGGACGCGGAGTGGCTGGGCCTCTCCGTGGGGCAGAAGGAGAAGGTGGTCGTCGCGGGGCACGACGCGCTTGCGCGGGGCATCTACCACGCCGAGGTCCTGCTCGTGGACGACGACAAGCCGGTCGAGGTGGTCGTGACCCAGCGCCCCCTCGCGGAGGACGAGGCGCTCTACACGTGGGGCGTCCAGGAGCCCTCGGTCCTCCTGCCCGACGAGTGGCTTGCCGGCTCCGTGCACGTGTACGAGTCGGCGCTCACCTGGCACGCCGTGGACGTGCCGGCCGGCACCACCACGCTGCACGCCCAGCTGCTCGACGCGACCGGACCGCTCGAGCTCGTGCTCGCCAGCGGGGCGGACGGCCGCATCATCGCGCGGTCCTTCACGCCGCTCGTGGGCGAGCACCTCGAGGCCACGTTCGCGAGCCCGCTTCCGAACAACCGCCGCTACCTGATCGGCGTGCTGAACCGGGCCACCTGGGACGAGGAGGTCACCTATCGCCTCGCCGTGGGGATTGGCAGGCGACCGCCCCTCCCGCCGGACATGCCCTGGCCGCCGGGCCTCTCCATCGACCGCCTCACGCCGGCCGAGCGGACGGCCGCCGCGACCGTCGAGATCACGATCGGCGACTGCAGCGGCGGCAGCGGCGTCTGCGTCAGCCCCGACGGGCTCGTGCTCTCCTGCCGCCACTGCCTGAAGCTCGACCGTGGGTTCGGGGGCGTGCAAAAGGATGGGATCATCATCGCCTTCCCGCAGGAGCTGGAGGCGCCCCCGATCCAGGCCTACTACGCGAAGATCCTCGACGAGTCCGTCGACCGCGACCTCGTCCTCCTCGCACCGCTCAACGACGTGTTCGACCGCCCGTTGCCCGACGACGTCCGTCTGCCCTGGCTCCCCTTGGGTGACAGCTCGACCCTCCGCCTCGGCCAGCCCCTGTGGGTGGGTGGGTACCCGCAGGTGGGCTCGGAGTGCACGCGCACCGCGGTCATCCTGAGCCGGGGCATCGTGGCCGGTCTCGAGCGCCGCAAGGGCGGCCCCGCCTGGATCAAGACCGATGCCTGGGTGGCCCCGGGCCACAGCGGCGGCCCCCTCGTGGACGCCCAGGGGCGCCTCATGGGGATCGCGGCGGCCACCCTCGGCAACACGGAGTCCCTGGGCCTCGGGATCCCGATCGGCCGGCTGCCCCCGGAGTGGCTGGACCTCATCGAGAAGCACCTGGAGCCCGTGGAAGAAGCCACCGGCCCGGTCCGCGTGGACGACGGTTCCCACGACGAGTAGCCCGCGGGCCGGACGAGGCCGCGCGGCCCGCGCGCGAGCTCGCGTGGGGCTCCTCGACGGCCCGGGTCCGGCGGCGGATGTTCGGCCGCGGCACGCCACCGGCACACCCGGGCGCTGCTCGTAGAACCTGGGGACCTCCCGTAGACTCCCCCGTTCGTTCCCTGGACCGGGGTGGGTTGTTTCGGGGTGAGTGACGAACACAGCAACGGAGGCCACGTGGGCAGCAGCGTTCGCGCCAGCAAGGCGCCTCCGATGCCGCGCCGGGTCTGGATCCTGGGCTTCCACAAGGAGCGGATCCAGAGGGCGGGGGAGGCCATCGAAGCCGCCGGCCACCGGGTCCGCTCCTGCGAGCCGGGCGGCGATCTCGGCACCACGATTCGGGATTTCCGGCCCGACGTGGTCGTGATCGACCTGCAGGACCACCCGGACCGCGGCCGCCACGCCGCGACCCAGCTGAGGGCCGACCGGGCCACGCGCCAGCTGCCGATCATCCTCGTCTACGTGACCGGCGAGGAGCGGACGAAGAGCGACAAGGTCGTCACCGGTCCGACGCGCCGCTACACCCTCGGCCTCGACGCCCCGTCCGTCCTGAACGCGATCGTCGTCGACCTCTGACCCGACGGGCCCGGTCGTGTCCCTCTCGAGAGGACACGCCCGAGCACCTCCACCACCGGGGCACCGTGGGTTCGAACGTCGCGGAGCGTGACGGCGGGCCCGTCACGCACGGGCCGTCGATGCCCGCGCTCCGGCATATGTGGGTGATCGAATCCACCGTCCGTTCCACGGGCCGAACCCGCTGGGCCGGCGTCCAAGCCCAGGATTGCACGGGTGTAATCCTCACCACCCACCCGCTCGGCGACTGCCTCGGCGCCGCGTCCCCGCGGGTGTCCGTGTGTCGCGGTGGCTCGTCGAACGGCCCAGCCCGCCGACCCGACGGGCGCACGCTCCCGCCTCTCCTCCGCCGATTCCGTGGCACGCCGTTTCCCTGCGACTCGGGTCCGATGGCTCCGCGGGGAAGTTGACCATTTCTTAACACTTCCGGCTATCATCCCGCCCTACGCACGAGGACAGTCGTCCACTCGGCAATACGGGAGACGACGCGGTGGGCCACGGGAAGACCATCCTCGTGCACACCGGCTTCACCGCCACCGCCGTCAGGAGGCACCCGGGAATGCGGGCCGTCCAGGAAGGGATCATCACGCGGGTCACCACCAGGCGTGGGCAGCCTCGCATCGACGGGGCCTCGGGCTCACGTCGGATGGGACGATCCCCGTCGACATGCGTGGCCGTCGTGTCGCGCGATTCCGAGGTGACCCGACGTGTTCCCTCCTCCTGCGGGGTCTTCGGCCCCCTTCCCCGTGACGGGAATGTGCCTTGCGCCCTCTGACCTCCGACAAGGCCGCACGACCCCGGATCGAGGGAAGCTCCACGGACGGTGTTCTGGCGAGTGAGGAGGCCGCTCGGCTCCACACCCGCCTCCGGTACCTCGCGTGGCGTCGCTACCGGATTCCGCAACAGGTGGCCGAGGACCTCGTCCAAGCCGCGCTCCTCACCTACCTCGAGGTCCGGGATCGGTACCCGAACGAGGAGGAGCATCCGAAGATCCTCGTCGGCATCTTCCGGAACAAGTGCCGCGAGTACATCGACGGTCAGGTCCGCGCGGCACGCAAGCTCCGAGCACTGCGGATCAAGGCCGAAGCCGGAATCACGGGCACCCCGGTCGTTCCCGTCGAGTCGGCAAAGGACGACGGCGTCGTCGACGAGCTCGCTCGCCGTGAGCAGTTCCACCTCGTCCTGCAGGCTCTCGCCGAGCTCCGG